>JAZOAA010000029.1:0-7995 GCA_045595265.1 Eubacteriales bacterium | reverse complement strand
TATTTGCAAAAATCGGCTTTCGTTTTATATAACGTCTATGTCCCCGCCGTTACATTCAAGTCTTGAAGAGTAAAACTCGGTGAGAACGCGAATCATACATTCTACGTCAGCGGCACTTACGCATTCGCAAGAGGAGTGCATAGCAAGCTGCGGCAGACCTACGTCGACAGCACTCACGGATACGGATGATATTAATATATTGCCGAGAGTTGAGCCGCCGATGATATCAGCTCTGTTCGTATAGCTCTGAACAGGGACGTCCGCCCTCTCGCAAAGCGTGCGGAATACGGCGTCGGAGCAAGCATCGGTAGTATATTTCTGATTTGCATTATACTTTATGACAACTCCGCCGCCAAGGCGAGGCGCGTTTTCCTTATCCGAAAGCTCGGGGTGGGCGGGATGAATTGCATGAGCGTTATCAGCGCTTGCTAAGAAGCTATCGCCTATCATTTGCATATATTTTTCTTCCGAGCCGGCAATCTTAACCAAAGTGTCGCGCAAGAATGCAGATCCTGCGCCCTGCTTCGTATGAGAGCCGACCTCTTCGTTATTAAATACGCATAGCACGTTTACGCACGAGGGCTTTGCGGTGAGGAAGGCTTCAAGAGAAGCATAAGCACAGCTTAGGTCGTCAATTCTCGGAGAGAGAATAAGCTCGCCTCCTACACCAAGACGCCTCGGCTCTTCGCGCAGGTAAAGATAAAGGTCGTGCGCTATAACGTCGGAGTCGGGTACAGAAAGATTCTCGGCAATCATGGAACCAAGCGAGGGACATTCACCTGAAGAAATCAAGGGAAGCATATCCACCGCTACGTTTAACTTAACACCGTCGTTTACAGTACGGTTTAAGTGTATCGGAACGCTGGGTATAACGGCAAGGTCGAGGTCAAAATCGACAAGACGCATCTGCACACCGCGCTCACTCTTAACGGCTGCTCTTCCCGCTATCGAGAGGGGACGGTCAAGCCAGGAATAATATATCGCTCCGCCGTATGCTTCAACCGCAAGGCGCCCCCCCTGCGCGCAGGGTACCGTTCCCTTTACCTTAAAGGTAGGGGTGTCAGCGTGCGATGCCGCTATCATAAAGGAGTCAGCCGACTCGCCCGTGCAAAAGGCTATAAGTGACGAATCGCGGATAACGAAGTGCCTCTTTCCGTCCTTGAAGGAGGTGATGTCCCTCTCCGATATCTCGGTATATCCGTTTTCGAGAAGCGCTTTTTTAACGGTATCGACCGTGTGATAGACGCTTTTTGAGCTTTTTATAAATTCAAATATTTTTTCAGGATTTTTCATATTTTTTTCCTTATTTTTTATTCTTTTAATATATTTTACAACTTTTATCCCAAAAAGTCAACTTGCTCTTGAAAAATCATATGATTTGGTGTAAAATATTATAGTAAAACATTTTGGGAGGCTTAATATGCCCGATATTAACGACTGTATAAAGAAATGCGAGCCGCTTGCGGCATTTGCTGAAATAGCAAAAATTCCCAGAGGCTCGGGTAACACGGATGCTATTGCGGATTATCTTGTGGATTTCGCTGATAAAAGAGGACTTTGGCACTATCGTGATAAAGCCAACAACGTTGTTATAAAAAAACCCGCGACGGCAGGACTTGAATCAAGACCTACGGTGATAATTCAAGGTCACACGGATATGGTTCTGGCAAAGGACTCTTCTTGCACAAGAGATCTTCTGAATGAGGGGGTTATACTCGCTGTCGACGGAGATTTTTTACACGCTGTGGGAACGACGCTTGGTGCTGACGACGGAATCGCGGTGGCTTACGCGCTCGCTCTTTTAGATTCCGAGGATATTCCCCACCCTGCGATAGAAGCAGTCTTTACCTCCGACGAGGAGATAGGTCTTTTAGGTGCTGATGCGCTTGACTGCTCTTGCCTTGACGGCAGAATTATGATAAACATCGACTCTGACGTTGAGGGAGTATTTACCGCGGGCTGTGCCGGAGGCAGAAGGGTGGATATTAAAATTTCTCTCACTCGTGAGCCTGTATCACAGGATAAATACACCGTTATTCTCGACGGACTTGCGGGCGGTCACAGCGGCATAGAAATAGATAAGGGACGCACCAACGCGGCAAAGAGAATTGCTGACTATCTTTCGGATATCGACGGTATAAGGCTCGTTTCATTAAGCTCCGGTATTGCCGACAATGCAATCCCTGCTATGGCGGAAGCGGAATTTGTTTGTGACGCGTCAGTCGATGATATTTCAGACGTGATAGATAGAATAAAGGGTGAAATCGCCGAGGGGGCAGAGCGCGAAACAGTTACTCTCATAAAAAGCGGCAAGGCTGACAGCGCTATTACAGCTTGCGATACAAAAAAGCTTATCTCGCTTATAAAAGCTCTTCCGACGGGCATCATTAATATGAGCGAGGATATTGAAGGACAGGTGGAAACCTCGCTTAACCTTGGAATTTTGAAGCTTGATGACGACGGGGCTTCGCTTTCATTCTCTCTTCGTTCCTCAAAGAATGATAAAAAACAGGCTCTGGCAGAAAAGATAGAAGAAATCGCCACATCGTTCGGCGCGCTAGTTAGCAGTCACGGTGACTATCCCGGCTGGGCATATAAAGCCGACTCGGCACTTAGAGATACGATGTGCACGGTATATAAAGAGATGTACGGCAAGGATGCCAAGGTCATAACCATTCACGCAGGACTTGAGTGCGGTATATTCTCCGATAAAATAAGCGGACTCGACTGCATTTCGATGGGGCCTGACGCTTACGACATTCACACCCCCGATGAAAGACTTTCGCTTTCTTCAGCTGAAAGAGTCTGGGAATACCTTAAGGAAGTACTTAAAAATATATAAAGGATAAGATAAAATGAACAAGACAAGACTCAGAAAATACGCAAATCTCATTGCTCGCTGCGGCGCAAACGTGCAGAAGGGACAGGAGGTTATCATCAATGCGGAGCTTGACCAGCCTGAATTTGTAAAAATGGTGGCCGAGGAGTGCTACAAGGCGGGAGCCGCGAAGGTGTCTGTCGACTGGTCGTACCAGCCCTTGACAAAGCTTAGCGTACGCTACCAGAAAGAAAAGACTCTTGGCACTCTTGAAAAATGGCAGATAGAAAAGTGGGAGCATCAGGCAGAGGTGCTTCCCTGCAAGATATACCTTATGTCCGAGGACCCCGACGGCCTTGCGGGAATCAATCAGAAAAAGTACGCAAAGGCTATGGCTTCCCGTTCAAAGACGATAAAGCCTATCCGAAACAGAATGGAAAACAAGTATCAGTGGTGTATCGCGGCAGTTCCCGGTAAGGAATGGGCAAAGAAGATATTTCCCGGTGAGAGAGCCAGCACCGCTGTTGAAAAGCTCTGGGAGGCTATTCTATCAACATCTCGCGTTGACGACGATCCTATCGCGGCATGGGAGGAGCACAACGCCGACCTTAAGAAGAGATACGAGTATCTTAACTCGCTCGGCATCAAGGAGCTGAAATACAAGGCATCAAACGGTACCGATTTCAGAGTAGGACTTATCCCCGAGGGCGTATTCCTCGGCGGCGGAGAGGAAACACAGGGCAGAGGCGTGTACTTTAACCCCAATATTCCCACGGAAGAAATTTTTACGTCTCCTAAAAAGGGTGATGCTGACGGTATAGTTTATTCTTCAAAGCCTCTCTCCTACGGCGGTCAGCTTATAGATAACTTCTGGATTAAGTTTGAAGGCGGCAAGGCTGTCGAGGTAGGAGCTGAGCAGAACGAATCGCTTCTTCGCGAGCTTATCGCTATGGACGAGGGCGCGGCATACCTTGGTGAGTGCGCGCTTGTTCCCTACTCCTCACCCATAAGAGAGTCGGGGCTTCTCTTCTACAACACTCTCTTTGATGAAAATGCTGCTTGTCATCTTGCGCTTGGAAGAGGATTTACAAACCTGCTTCGCGATTATGAAAAATACACGGAAAAAGAAGCGCACGAGCTTGGCATAAACGACTCTATCGTTCACGAGGACTTTATGATTGGCACTGCGGATATGAATATCACCGCGGTTTGTGCAGACGGCAGTGAGGTTGCCATTTTCAAGGACGGAGAATGGGCATTCTAATATAATAAAACAATGAAAAAATGCGTAAAATCACGAGATTTTACGCATTTTTTAGCACAATTAGGTACAGCTGCTTTTTATTCATAGCTTTTCTTGTCTTTTAGTACTCTGTAAATCGAGCGGTATGAGTCGAGGCGGCTTTTTGCAATTTTACCTTCATGTGCGGCTCTGGCTATGGCACATTCGTCCTCGCCCTCACCATAGTGGGCGCAGTCGGCATAGCGGCAGCCTCCCGCATAATCAGAAAACTCACGGAAGGTTGGCAGAAGCTCGTCGAGCGAGAAGAAATCAAAGCGGGCGAAATCTATGAGCGAAAAGCCGGGAGTATCTGCAAGAAATCCGGTGTCAGCTCCCTCTTCGATATCAAATATCTCAACGTGGCGGGTGGTGTGCCTGCCGCGCTCTATTTTTTTCGAAATTTCCGCCGTTGCAAGTGAAAGTCCGGGGAAAAGAGCGTTCATAAGAGTTGATTTTCCAACACCCGAAGCTCCTGCAAAGGCTGCGGTCTTGCCGCATTTTACGTTGTCCTTTATGTAAGACTTTAAGTCCTCAAGTCCTTTTCCCGCCTCGGAGGAGGTGACAAACGTCGGCAAGCCTATGGGGCGGTATATATCAGCATACTCCTCGGAAGAGTCGGCTGATAGGTCGGACTTGGTTATTACGATAACGGGAGTTATGGAGTTATGCTCGGCAATGGATATAAGCTTGTCCACCGTTTCTATTACGGGCGAGGGCTTTACTGCCGCAAAAACTATAAACAAATAGTCAAGATTTGCAAGCGGGGGACGGATAAGAGAATTTTTTCTGGTCTCTATTTCGGAAATAACTATGCCGTCGGGGGTTGAGTCATCGACGGTGATTTTTACGTTATCGCCGATAATCACCTTCTCCTCGTCACGCTTAAGTATTCCCTTCGCGCGACACTCAAGGCGCTCGCTCGTGCCGTCGGGAAGAGGCACTCTCGTTTCGTAAAGGCCGCCGAGGCCCTTAACAACCTTGCCGTATTTTGTAACTATCAAAGCTATACCTCAAAATTCATTTAGTTTCGTCATTCATTGCCGAGCGCCTAAGCTGACCGCAGGCGGCATTAACGTCGGCTCCCAGCCTTCTGCGCACGGTTGCTACTATGCCCTGTCGCTCAAGTGCCTTCGCAAAATTGTTTGCAGACTCGGCAGTTCCCTTCTTAAATCCGGTTTCCTTAACCTCGTTTACGCGAATAAGATTTACGTGTATTGGCGCTCCCGTGCCACGAAATGCGTTCTTTAAGACGGCGGCAAGCTCTCTTGCGTCTGATTCGGTATCGTTTTTACCCGATATCAGAGTGTATTCAAAGGAAATGCGTCTGCCCGTTACCTTATAATAATCAACACAGGCACAAAGAAGCTCTGCAATTTTCCATTTTTTGTTTACGGGCATTATCTCGGTGCGCTTTTCATCATTTGATGCATGAAGCGAGATGGATAACGTTATCGGGATATCGACCTCGGCAAGCTTATAAATACCGGGAACTACACCGCAGGTTGAAAGGGATATATGGCGGTAGCCGATATTCACACCGTCGGGGTGGTTGACAAGGCGCAAAAACTTTATTACGTTATCAAAATTATCAAGCGGCTCGCCAATGCCCATCATAACAACGTTCGACACACGCTCGCCCGAGTCGCGACCTGCCGCAATAATCTGACCAAGAAGCTCCGAGGGATAAAGGTCGCGCACCTTGCCGCCTATCGTTGAGGCGCAGAATTTACAACCCATATAGCAGCCGACCTGGCTCGATATACAGAGGGTGTTGCCGTGCTTGTATTTCATAAGAACGCTCTCAATACACGCTCCGTCATGAAGGCGGAAGAGATATTTCACCGTTCCGTCGATTTTTGATACAAGCTTCTGCTCGACCTTGGGAAGTGTGTCAAGACTTTGCTCTGTAAGACGTTCTCTCAGAGCCTTCGAAAGACTGGTAATATCCGAGATGCTATCTCCTAAAGCAAGCCTTGCAAACACCTGCTTTGCGCGGAATTTCGGCTCTCCTATTGAAACAAAATACTCCTCAAGCTCTTCGGGGAGCATTGAATACAGATCTATCTTTTCTGTCATTTTTTATTTCCTTTTAAGCTTTGCAATAAAGAATCCGTCTGTTTTATGTATATGAGGAATAAGCGTAAGTCTGCCGTTATCAGAGCTTATGCCTCCGACCTCAAAATCAACCGAGAAAAATTCGCGGTTTTCGGAAAGGAACGCGTCAACGACCTCTCCGTTTTCCTTCGGGTTAAGCGTGCAGGTAGAATACACCAGCACTCCGCCCGGTTTAAGATAGCGCGCGGAGCTTTTAAGTATCTCAAGCTGAAGCGCGGGAAGGTCGCGTGCTGACTCCTCGCTTTTATATCTCAAATCCGGCTTCTTTGAAAGAACGCCAAGACCCGAGCAGGGGGCATCGCAGATAACTCTGTCCGCCTTACCGAAAAGGGAGCTTTCGCCCACGAGCGCGTCCTTGCACTGTGCGTGAATGGATTTGAGTCCCAGGCGCTTTGCTCCTTCTTCTATCAGCGAGAGCTTGCTCTCATGAATATCGAACGAGTGTATTTCGCACTCGTCACCTGCAAGAATAGCCGCGGCAAAGCTCTTTCCTCCCGGGGCTGAACATACATCAACGATAACGTCGCCACGAGTTACGTCAAGCGCTCTTACGGCTATTGCCGAGGCTGTGTCCTGAATGAAGAATTTTCCCTCTCCGAAGCCGTCTATCCTCTCGGGGTTGAAAGAGCGAGAGATGCGAAGAGTCATTGAAGTATCTATATGAGTCATCGAATCAAGTCCGAAAGACAGAAGCTCGTCACGTACGGTTTCCGTAGTGGCTTTAATCTTATTTACCGTGACGTCGGTATATTTATAGGTGTTATAAAACTCAAGGAGCGAATCTATCTCCCCTTCCCCGACGACCTCGGAGAGCATCTTAACAATCCAGAGGGGGAAAGAGTGCTTTACCGAAAGATATCTGTTATAATTCTTTTCCCTTGGTGGTGTGGGCATATTGTCCTTCGTTCTGACGGCGGCTCGCAGCACACCGTTTACAAACGAGCGCTCACCCCTGCTCCCGCAAAGCTTCACAGTTTCGTTTACTGCTGCAAAATCGGGAACAGAGTGCATATCAAGTATCTGACATAGACCAAGCCTTAATATATTTCTCGTTGTCGGGTTTATATCCGAATTGCTCCTGCCCGAAAGCGCGCCTATATAATAATCGTAACGCAGCTTTTGCTCGACGGTGGTATATAGCAATGCCGTAAGCGATGAAATCTCGGCAGGGTCGAGTCTGTCGGTTATATGCTGCGAGAGGGCTAAATTTACGTATTTTCCTCCCGCCTCATATCCCTCAAGAAGCGAGAGAGCAATTTCTCTTATATTCATCTTCTTCTGTTTCCTGTAAATCTGACAATAAGCCTCAAAAGCTGGAGTATTGAGGTGAGGAATGCTGCAACGTAGGTAAGCGCCGCGGCTCCTAAGGTCTTTTTGGCGGCAGAAAGCTCACTTTCGGTATACCAGCCAGACTGACGAAGTGCCGCCATAGCTCGCCCCGATGCATCAAACTCGCACGGCAAGGTTATAAGCTGAAAGAGCGTCGTTACGGCAAAAAGTCCTATTCCTAAAAGTAAAATATTTTGTCCTAAAATATAGTCGGTAGCACTGTAAAGCGCGCCGAGAAAGATAACTATCCAAGAAAATCTTGAAGCAAAGCTTGTGACGGGCACGAGCCTTGAACGAATGACTATCGGCATATATCTTCTCGCGTGCTGAATAGCATGACCTGCCTCGTGAGCGGCAACGCCTATCGCTGCGGCTGGCGAGCTTGCAAAAACGGTGTCAAGTCGGATCGTAGCCATGTCGTTCTGTGAGCCAAGGAGTTGTGGGCTTGGAT
>JAZOAA010000028.1:0-2289 GCA_045595265.1 Eubacteriales bacterium | reverse complement strand
GGCCTCCGACTTTATCGTGTTTACCTATTGACTCCGCACATCAATTATGTTATCATAATATAAAGCCGTCGATATGTACAAATCCGTCCTTCCCGATTTGTGCATATCGACAAAATTTTGATTCTTTCGAAAAAAACGTTACTTTTCGGGTGCAAACCGATTCTTATAGGATGAAGGGACAAATCGAGAGGAGTGAGCTCATGGATGACAAAGAAATAATCGAATTGTTCTTCGCCCGCGATGAGGCTGCAATTGCCGAAACCCAGAAAAAATACGGTGGACTTTGCTATTATATTGCATCGAATATCTTGGAGCAGCACGAGGACTCCGAGGAGTGCGTCAGCGACGTCCTTCTCGCGCTCTGGAACGCGATACCTCCCGACCGCCCCGACGACCTGCGCGCATATATAGGTAAAGCCGTGCGAAATCGGGCGCATGCGATTTTGCGCGACTCAAACACCTGGAAGAGGGGCGGAAGGGTTACCTTCGTCGGTGAGGAATTTCTCTCGACTGTAGAAGACGGCACCGATCTCGCGGCGGATTTTGATGCGGCAAGGATGGGCAAGGTCATAAGCGATTTTCTCCGCACGATAGGAGAGACTAATAAGGATATCTTCGTCATGCGGTATTGGTTCGGAATGAGCCACGCGCAGATCGCGGATATCGAGGGATGCTCGGTCGGCAAGGTCAAAATGTCTCTTTCACGAACCAAGAAAAAGCTTGCAAAAGAACTCGGAAAGGAAGGTTTTACGGTATGAAATCAGCAAAAGACAATGAAAAAAGACGTATGCTCGAGTCGCTTGACTATATTGACGACGATATAGTATCGGGTGTGCTCGAAAAGATTGAAGCTCGAAAGGGCAGAGTGCCTCAGGTAAAGAAGAATTTTGCCTTTGCATGGAAGCTTGCCGCGGCGGTTGCGGCGTGTCTGCTGCTTTTGACTATGGCTGTTCCCACGACCGTTACGTTATTCGACAGTATTGATCTGTTCACACCGGCAAAAGGCGATAACAGCAATCTGTCGGTTGAATCGTCACCCGAATATGACGGCAGCCGCGGGCTCCTTTATAAGGTCAGAGAGGACGGGGAAACCGCAGCCTTTGTCGGATTTGGAAGCTGTACCGACGAGGTTGTATACGTAGCGTCGCACTATAACGGTCTGCCCGTTGTCGAGATGAAAAATGAGCCCTACTACGAGGCAACATACGTTCCCGCGGATCACCCGTACGGAAACAAGGTCGTGAAAAGGCTTGTTGTTTCGGACACGGTTGAGTATATCTGGGCCGGTGTGATCGATCTTTGCCCGAACATTGAGAGCGTATATTTCGGAGCAAATCTGAAATATATCAAGCCCCTTTTCTTTAACGGGCATGACGGTATGGACCTTGCGAGCGTCGAGGTCTCTCCCGAAAACAAGAATTATTCCGACAAAGGCAACTGCCTTGTCGATCTGCGTACAAACGAGCTTGTTATCGGATTGCCTACCACGGTTATTCCCGATGACGGAAGCGTTAAGATCATTGGTTTTTACGCATTCAACCCCGCAAAGTGGAGTCTTAAGTCGATAGTAATTCCCGAGGGAGTCAAGATCATTGATCACGGCGCGTTTGCCGGATGTACGGAGCTTGAGAGCGTTACTTTACCCGACAGCCTTGAGGTTGTTGAAGCGAATGCATTCGATGGTTGCAAGAAGCTTGTTTCGCTTGAGCTCGGCACAAATCTGAAGGCATTCGATCAGCACGTTTTCCACAGGATGTATTGCCCCACCATATCTTATAAGGGAAGCGTTGAACAGTGGGCGGCTGTAATTAAGACATCGATCAGTAACGCAACCTTGTCGATTCCCGTGATCTGTGCCGACGGCAACTCGCTTTCGGATGCGGGGAAGCAAGGAAATTACAACTGGCTTTTCCTGCCCGAGTATGAGGAGTGTTGGAAGGCAAGATTCCCCGATACACCTCAGCCGCAATTCGATCCCGAATAAAACGAAAAAAGGCTGCTTCGGCAGCCTTTTTTCGTTGGATTTTTTATTGTGCTTGACTAATTGCTGTCAATATGATACAATAAACACGTCAACCTGCACAAAAATCTCCCTTATTGTTTGTGCAGGTCGACAAAACTTCGGAAAATTTAAAAACAGGTGTAACCTCGGCGGCGGAAAACATCTCTTGTTTAGTGAAAGGACAAATCAAAAGGAGTGCTCGGATGAAGGATGAAAAAATAATCGAATTGTTCTTTGCTCGGGATGAGAACGCGATCGCGGAGACCGAGAAAAAGTACGGCGCGCTT
>JAZOAA010000027.1:0-2848 GCA_045595265.1 Eubacteriales bacterium | reverse complement strand
TTTTCTCAATGTGTTTGACAAGATTTGCACAATAGTGCTTTAATCTCTTCGTGTTGTTCAATTTTCAATGATCAATGCTGTCCCTCGCGAGTCAGCTTGTCTATTATACTACACTTTTCTTAAATTGTCAAGTACTTTTTTCTATTTTTTTTAGTTTTTTTGTATTTTTTGAAATTCAGCACTTTTTCACTATATTTTACATACCTTTTTGTGCAAAATCAACAATTCACAATTTCAGTTCATAATATTAAAGGAATATTCATTTTTGGCTATTGACAACACCCTAAACTAGTGATATAATACCTTTAGCACTCAGCAAGATAGAGTGCTAAAGATCAGACTTACATACAAAATGAGAGGTATATATAATATAATGAAGAAAAAACAGTTCAAAACCGAATCAAAAAAGCTCCTTGATATGATGATTGGCTCTATTTACACGCATAGGGAGATATTTTTAAGAGAGCTTATTTCAAATGCGAGCGATGCAATTGACAAGCTGTATTTCCGCTCTCTGACGGACTCTACGGTTGCAATAAGCAGAGGAGATTACGCTATCAATATCATTCCCGACAAGGAGAGAAGGACTCTTACGATTACCGACAACGGATGCGGTATGACAAAGGACGAGCTTGAAAACAATCTCGGCACTATCGCAAAGAGCGGCTCGTTTGATTTTAAGCGTGATAACGCGGGTAATGATGACATTGACGTTATCGGTCAGTTCGGTGTAGGCTTTTACTCTGCGTTCATGGTGGCGAAAAAGATAACTGTAAAATCAAAGGTTCACGGCGAGGACATCGCTCACGTATGGGAATCAGAAGGCGCTGACGGATATACGGTGGACGAGTGTGACAAGAGCACGTTTGGCACCGAAATAGTTCTATATATAAAGGACGACACAGACGAGGAAAAATATTCCGAATTTCTTGACGAATACAGACTTCGCGCGCTTATCAAAAAGTACTCCGACTACATTCGCTATCCTATAAAAATGCCCGTTACCAAGCAGAAAAAGAAGGAAAACGCAGAAAACGAGTACGAGAGCTACACCGAGGTTGAGACGCTGAACAGCATGACTCCTCTTTGGAAGAGGGCGCAGAGCGAGGTCAGCGAAGAGGAATACCGCGCATTTTACAGCGAAAAATTCTACGATTATGAAGCTCCCGCAAGGGTTATCACTCAAAAATCCGAGGGTACGGCTACCTACTCGGCGCTGATGTTTATACCCAAGCACGCCCCCTTTAACTACTATACAAAAGATTTCGAAAAGGGACTTGAGCTTTATTCCTCCGGCGTTATGATAATGGAAAGATGTTCCGACCTTATTCCCGATTACTTCAGCTTCGTGCGTGGAGTTGTCGATTCAGCAGACCTTTCGCTTAACATTTCGCGCGAGATGCTTCAGCATGACAGACAGCTCAAGGTTATGGCAAAGGCTATTGAGAAGAAGATAAAGAGCGAGCTTTCTAAAATGATGGAAAGCGACAGAAAAGTATACGAAAAGTTCTTTGATGCCTTTGGTATTCAGCTGAAATACGGAATTTACACCGATTACGGTATGCATAAGGACGTGCTTGAGGACCTTCTGCTCTTCAAGTCATCAAACGGCAGAAAATACGTATCCCTCAAGGAATATGCAGACGGAATGAAGGAAGAGCAGCCTGCCATTTATTATGCAGCAGGTGAATCTGTCGAAAAGATAGAAATGCTTCCTCAGCTTGAAGCGGTCAAGGCACGCGGATACGAGGTTCTTTATCTCACCGATGACGTAGACGAGTTCGCCCTTAAGATGCTTGGTAAATATGCCGACAAGGAGTTCAAAAATGTGACAGCCGAGGCGGCAGATCTTTCAACCGAGGAAGAAAAGGAACGCGCAAAGACAGAAAACGAGTCGAGCGAGGATATGCTTAAGGTTATGCAAGAGGCTATCGGCAAGGTTTCGGCAGTAAGATTTACCACCGCACTTGCAAAACACGCAGTTTGCCTGACTTCCGAGGGTGAGCTTTCACTTGAGATGGAAAAGGTGTTAAAAAAGATGCCCGGCGCTGACGGCAATATGCCAAAGGCTAACGTAGCTCTTGAAATCAACCTCAATCATCCTATTGCAGAAAAACTAAAATCACTCTACTCAGAGGATAAAGAAAAACTCGAAAAGTACGCAAAGATACTCTACTCCGAGGCATGCCTTATCGGCGGTATCAGCCTTGAAAATCCCGGTGAGCTTTGCGAGCTTATTTCCGAGCTTATGGTGTAATTTATGAGCAAGAAGCACTTAATCGTAGTAAGCGTTGACGCTTTGGTTTACGAGGACCTTGAATATGCAAAAACCCTTCCGAACTTCGGGAGACTCATAAGCGAAGGTTCTATCATTGAACGAGTAAAAACTATTTATCCGTCACTTACTCACCCTGTACACGCATCAATTATAAGCGGTGCTCCCGCAGGTGTGACGGGTATAGTCAATAACGCGAGATTTACCCCGGGACAAAGCGGTCCCTGGTATAACATGCTTGACGAGATCGGATGCGATACCATTCTTCACGCGGCAAAGCGCGAGGGGCTTACCACCGCGGTATGTCAGTGGCCTGTTACAGCAAAGGGCGATAAGGTTATTGACTATCTTGTACCCGACGTACTGAACGAGTACAGCACAGGTCGCGAGGATGAAATTCTTGACGTTTTCCGCGAATACGGAACGACCGAATGTCTCATGGATATAGTTGAAGAGGGCATTTCTCGCTTCGGCTTCCGCGACGAGCACCCTGCGGTTGATAATTTCCAGATATTCTGCTCCGCGCAGATCATAAAAAGATACAAGCCAAATCTTCTGCTGACTCACCCATCA
>JAZOAA010000026.1:0-14159 GCA_045595265.1 Eubacteriales bacterium | reverse complement strand
AACGCACGCCCCTCTTGTATCGGAAATAGTGTAGTCCCATTCGAACCAATCTCCGTCAATGCTCCAGCCCTTACAATCAATATTGAATTTTGGAGCAAAAAAGGAAAATTCTTTGTTAATTGATCCTATGTAATTGTCATTGATATACATTTCAAATTTAGGAAACCAAGTAAGTACTTTTTCTTTTATCATACCGACTTCGATCCCTCTGTTATCGTATATCCTTAAGAGGTGTCCCCAAGAAAGCTCACCTTTTACGGTGTATATGGTATTTCCTGACTCGTCATATATGTCATAGCTGTCAAACCAAGAAAAAAATCTTTGCTTAAATAATAATTTCACAGTATATTTCCTCCTGAATTTATGGTTTATATATGAAATTGTATCACAAAATTTTAGCGGTGTCAATATTTACGACATATAAGTATCTTATGTAATATATACAAAAATAAAAAACCAAGAATTCATCAATGAATTCTTGGTTTTTGGTGCCGGTGGTCGGGGTCGAACCGACACGGTATCGCTACCACTGGATTTTGAGTCCAGCACGTCTGCCAATTCCATCACACCGGCGTATGAATCAGCCCTGCTAATTCACACTCAATGAGTATATCATAAATATATTATTAAGTCAATACCTTTTGATAACTTTTTTGGACTTTTTATAAATCAACCCGCATTCTCAATTCTGTCGGCAATCATCTGCTCGACCTCGGTTATCGGTATATCAAAAACTATCGCAAACTCACTGTAAAGTCCGTGCTTTGCGCGCTTTTCGTAATCCGCATCCGTCTCGCTGATACGCTTCTTGATCTTGGCAAGCTCCTCGCGTCTTGCGTACACCGTCTTGATAATGCGCACGTAGTCCTCAAGATTCAAGCCTCCCAAAGCAGCCTTATATACGTCCCTTCTGTTTCGCTCGTTCTCAACCGTGAGAACCGACAGCTCGGGAATTTTTCCTATGATCTCATTCGCGCGCTCCTTTGTTATTACGGCTCTGACACGTTGACCGTCGACAGGCGTCACGATCACGTTGCACGCAGGCTCGTGAACCGGAACCAAGACATAAAAAAGTCTGTCGTCCGTTTTATCAACAGGCGATCTGGTTATCTCTTTGACGGTATAAACACCCTGGTTTTCGTAAATCACGTTATCACCGATATTAAACACTGCGCAACCTCCTATTCATGTGTTTTTGCGGCATGAACTCAGATTCTAATAATACCTATATACATTATAACATATTTTTTTGAAAAATGTAATGGGTAAACTGCACAAATTTAATATTTCTTAACATTTTTGCAATCAAAATCATAAGAAAAAATCAAATTTTGTTCTTACAGTTAATATTTTATGCCCAATTTCACAAAAAGTGACAGACTTCGACACCGCCACATATACTGATAGCGGGAGCATACAAGTCTGCTCCCAAACAACGAAAGGAGACTTATAATATGAATTATGACCGCAGCGGACAATACGGCGCACCCCGCCGCAAAGCTCCGCCGTCAATGCCCATGGGCGTTCCCTCCCGTGACTCTGTACTGTCGCGCTCGGACTTCTCTCCGTCCGAGTACAAAAACAGCTCGCCCGTGTTTGCAAACTACCCCTCACATACACAACCCACCCCTCGCGCTTGGGGGCTCAAGGACTACCCTCTTGCCATGGTGTTCTCTCCCCTTCAGTGCTTCTCAAAGCTTTACGACGAGGACACCGCCCTCTCAAGAGGAACACTCTTCTCAGAGCTTGACCTCCCCTTTGAAGGACAGAAATGCGGAAAGGACAGGTGCTGATATGGACAGAAGCTACTGTTGCAATAACAACAATAACAACAATAACACCCCCAGCCGCTCCCGTCTTATGGATAAGATCCGCAAAATAGACTTTGCGCTTGCGGAGACTATACTCTATCTCGACGTTTACCCCCATTGCAAGGAAGCGTTGAACTACTACCATAAGCTTATTGAGATGCGCGAAAAGCTTATAAGAGAATATGAAGCCCACGCTCCCATCACCGCCGCGGGCAACACATCCCGCGACTCCTGGGATTGGATAAAATCCCCCTGGCCGTGGCACTACGACGCAAACTGATGAAAGGAGAAAATACAGAATATGTGGACTTATGAGAAAAAGCTTCAATTCCCCGTCAAGATCAAAAATCCCAACCCCACGCTCGCGAATATCATAATCTCGCAGCTCGGCGGCCCCGACGGTGAGCTTGCCGCATCAATGCGTTATCTCAACCAGAGATATGCCATGCCCTATGGAGAGGTCGTCGGAATACTTACCGACGTAGGCACCGAGGAGCTCGCACACCTTGAGATGATAGCCGCCATACTGCATCAGCTTACAGCCAACATCTCCGAGGAAGAAATTTCAAAATCCCCCTATGCCAACTACTTCGTTGACCATATCACAGGCATCTACCCCGTCTCCGCCGCAGGCGTGCCCTTTGATATGAAATACGTCGGTATCAAGGGCGACATCATCACCGATCTCCACGAGGACCTTGCGGCAGAGCAAAAGGCTCGCACGACCTACGACAACATCTTAAGACTCGTTGACGACCCCGACGTTAAAGAACCCATCAAGTTCTTGCGTCAGCGTGAGGTAGTGCATTATCAGAGATTCGGCGACGCTTTGAGGATCACTCAGGACAATCTCGACTCCAAGAACTTCTACGCGTTCAACCCCAATTTCGACAAGGGCTGCGATAAAAATCTATTCAAGAGGAACGGATAAGCGAAAAACATTTTGGGCGACTTGAAATTCGAGCCGCCCTATTTACTTTTTTCTTTTCGTGTGATATAATTAAGATAGATGTGAAAGGAGGTAGTTGCATGAAAAGAATTTGGTCAAGAAATGATTTTCAATTTATTACATATATGCGGCGTGTGTTATCAGATTTAGGGTTAGATAAGAGCGATTATCTGTGGCTAATAAGTGATATTGATGCTTATCCAAGCAAACCTGAATATGAGAAACTGATAACAGGAAAAAAGTATGTTATCCTAAGCACAAACGAACTTGTTGATATGCTTGAAAATGACGATTTTCAATGGATATGGGCAGTGTTTTCTGCAATCCCTTCGCATTACAAAGAAGAGGACATATTAAGCTTTGATCTTCCGTATATTGAGTCATTTACTGAAGAACAATATAATCCATATGAAGATGAGCCGAAGCTCCAGCATCCGTATGCAGAGCTTGAAATTTTGTGTTCTGAAAGCGGTTTTGCCTTGATTTCCAATAACGATGACCTTATAAATAGATTTAGAAAATGTTATCCTCACTATACTGATTATTTCACTATCTGTTTTCACAGCTTGAAAGCGTATATCGAAGAGTATAAAGAAATTGCAGATAAAATCTATATTTGTAATTTTTTTAATTGCGACAAAGAGAAAATGAAGCGTTCCAAAATAACTATAGTGAAAAATATAATTGGTAAGTATGTTGTAACACACTGGTTAGACTATGAGTACGGAAGATATTTGGAAAGCAAAGGTTTTTCTGATAAAGATGAAGCGGCGGAGTTTGCATGGAAGTTGTTTGTTAAAGAGAAGACGGCAAGCAGTAGTGCAAATTAACAATACTTCATGTTGATTGCTTTTGGCGACGCAATAGAAATTTTGAAAAACAAGTAGCTTTTCAAAATTAATGCCGTAGGCTCAATTCATTATAAACAGGGCGGTTTGAGTAAAATCAAATCGTCCTCTTTACTTTTTTGCGTGTGTGTGGTATAATTAGATTAAAGCAATCAGTAAATACATATTACGAGGTGTTTATATGGCTGATAACTACAAAAGTGAGAAAATTCGTTTAATTTTTATTGTCGCGTTTTTTTCGTGTGTTTCCCTAATGTTTTTATTTTTGTTTTTCAAAAGCATATCCCTTTATTCTAAATTTGATATTGAATATAGCGAGCTGATCTGCGAGGAATTAACCTTTAGTAAATACGAAAAGTTAGACGGATATAAAGCTGATAAAAAATACATAGTTTACCTTGAGGAATATGAAAAACCTTTTGAAATCAGCACTATTTCCGATAAAAAATTAGATAAAACATCATTGGCAAACTTGAAAAAAGGAGAATCAATAAAAGTATTTTATAAAGAAACCTCCTCTAAAAAGTACGATTACGAAATATGTGAATTTAGTTATAATGATGTTGTTCTGCTGAGTTTATCCGATTATGTGGAGACTAATCAAAATAATCAAATTGCAGGAATGATTGTTTGCCCGATATTAGTTATTATGGGTTTGTTTTTAGATTGCGTATTTATCTATCTTTTCAAGGCTTCAAATTCGAGTGATGGGGTAAGTAAAAACGCAAGAAAAAATTTGGGAAAAATAAAGATAGAATATGTTGACGGAAAAAATACAATTCGAATTTATAATTCGCCTAATGTGTGCTCACTCGTAATTAATGGCAAGGTTGTTGCTCAAAAAATTGGACTCGTTGCAACATTATTTAGTTTAAATGGGAGCATTGAAAAAGAAGGTCAAACTGTTCCAATTGAAGCCAGAATGGGTTATTTCAATATACGCCTTTATGTTGGCGGGAAATGTATTGGAAAGGCATTTATGGGATTTGGATGATTGCGTTTTTGCGAAATGCTTTACGTTGACTGTTTCGCCGATGCTTTGAGGATCACTCAGGACAATCTCGACTCCAAGAACTTCTACGCGTTCAACCCCTGCTTTGACAAGGGCTGCAACCGAGATGTATTCAGAAAAAACAAATGATTTTTCGGCAGAGCTACACGCTCTGCCTTTTTTTGCGGCTCAACGTCAAATGTAACACAGCGCCAATTCTGTTTTTTCTTTCCTACAATATTGAAAAGCCAACAAAAATGTGGTATAATGAATAGAACATCTATTGAAAGGAGGACGCGCTGTGAAAACCAAGATCACTATCGGTATTCTCGCTCACGTTGATGCGGGAAAAACCACTCTCAGCGAGGCTTTGCTCTATACCTCGGGTAAGATACGCACCCTGGGCAGAGTTGATCACAAAAACACGTATCTTGACACAAATGCCATCGAGCGTGAACGCGGAATTACCATTTTTTCAAAGCAAGCAAGATTTTCAACCGAGAATTGCGATTTTATCCTCCTTGATACCCCCGGGCACGTAGACTTCTCCGCAGAGGCAGAGCGCACACTCGCCCTGCTTGACTACGCCATACTCGTCATAAGTGCCTCTGACGGCGTGCAGAATCACACGCGCACTCTCTGGCAGCTGCTTGAGTATTACAACGTCCCCACCTTTATATTTGTAAACAAGTGCGACATTTCCATAAAGCTAAAGGAGGATATTGAAGGCGAGCTTTCAAAGGTCCTGTCTCCCTTGTGTGTCGGCTTTATGGAATTGCAGGAACGTGCGGAGCTTGAAGAAAAATTAGCTTATGTTCACGAGGACTTTATGGAGAGCTTTCTTTCGGGCGAAGGCATTGATGATGAAGACATCTCATATCTGATCAGCCGCCGCAGGCTATTCCCTTGTCTTTTCGGCTCGGCTTTGCGATTGCAGGGCATAGATTATTTGTTGGACATATTGGACAAATACACACTCCCCCCAATATACGACAAGGATTTTTTCGGCGCAAAGGTCTACAAAATATCCCGCGCGGGAACATCCCGCCTGACATATATGAAGATAACGAGCGGAGTGTTGAGCGCGCGGGACGAAATAAGCTATCTTTCATCGGACGGAACCCGTGTTACGGAAAAGGTAAGCCAGATAAGGCTTTACTCGGGCGACAAATTTGAGCAGGTCGACACCGCCTCAGCGGGTGAGATATGCGCAGTTATAGGGCTCTCCTCTACCCACGTAGGTCAGGGCCTGGGACTTGAGCAGGACTCTCAAAAGCCGTTGCTTGAGCCCGTGCTGTCATACGCAATTCAGCTCCCCCCGGACTGCGATACAAGGGTTTATTTCCCCAAGCTCAAGGAGCTTGAGGAGGAAGAGCCCTCCCTGCACCTTACCTGGAACGAGGAGACCTCGCAAATAGAGGCGCGGCTTATGGGCGAGGTACAGACCGAGCTTATCAAACGGCTTATCAAGGATAGATTTTCTATTGATTGCACTCTCGGCGCGGGCAAAATACTCTACAAGGAAAAGGCAGCGGGACGAGCCATCGGCGTCGGCCACTATGAGCCGCTGCGTCACTACGCGGAGGTACAGCTGCTTATTCAGCCTCAGCCCAAGGGCACGGGAATGATATTTGAAACCAATCTGCCCGAAAATGTACTTGATAGAAACTGGCAGCGGCTTATTCTGACACATCTCTATGAGAAAGACCACCGCGGCACGCTCACAGGCGCGCTGCTCACCGACACAAAAATTACTCTTATAGCGGGAAAGGCTCACCTCAAGCATACCGAAGGCGGAGATTTCCGCGAGGCAACCTACCGCGCGGTGCGGCATGGACTTATGAAAGCGGGATGCACACTGCTCGAGCCATACTACAAGTTCAGACTCGAGATCCCATCGTCATGCACGGGCAGAGCTATGTCTGATCTGCAGTCCCGCTTTGCAAATTTCGAGCTTGAGTCCTCAGACACGGAGCGCACGGTTATTTGCGGCAGAGCGCCCGTCTCTACCCTCTACGATTACACAAAGGACGTGATCGCATACACAAGGGGCGAGGGCAAGCTCTCCTGCGTCTCGGACGGATACGAGCCCTGTCATGACCGGAATGACGTTGTCGCAAGCACAGGCTATGATCCCGAGGGCGACCTTCACAATCCTCCGCACTCCGTATTTTGCGCGCACGGCGCAGGATTTACAGTGCATTGGAGCGAGGTAGACAGCTATAAGCACCTTGATGTCGACCTAAAGGCAATCTCCTCACACAGCGCCGTAATCCCCAAGCCCTCCGCCCTTGCGCGAAAATACAGCATCAGCGACGACGAGCTTGAGGCAATAATGCTGCGCCTGCTCGGTCCTATCAAGCGCAGACGCTACAGCGAGCCTAAGATCATATCCTCGGATAAAAAAGAAAAGCCCCGCAAGAACAAGAATGTCCGTTTGCAGAAAAATATGGTGATCATTGACGGATATAATCTCATTTATGCCGACGATAACCTTAAAAATATCTCCCTTTTCAGCCTTGAAAAAGCGCGCGAGGAGCTTATGGACATGCTCAGCAACTACGTTGCCTATACCAAAACCGAGCTTGTTCTTGTCTTTGACGCCTATCTTGTCAAGGATGGCGAGGGCTCAGAGTTCATGCGAGACGGATATAAGGTGATTTACACCAAATCAGACCAGACCGCCGATGCGTATATCGAAAAAATGATGCACGAATTGGGCCCCGACTACAGCATACGAATGGTAACGGACGACAAGCTCCTGCAATTCTCCGCAGTCCATTCGGGCATACTGCGAATGACCTCAAAGGAATTTCTTGAGGAATTGACCCGCATCGGTAACGAAATAACCGAATTCGTCCGCAAGCTCGCAGAGAGCACTCCCTGATTTCCCAACTTCCAAAACCCCATTTCAAAATCATTTCACCCGCTTGTTTTCATTACCCGTGATGATAAAAAGCAGGCAGCATAAAATAAAGATCGGAGGCTTGACCAAGCCTCCGATCTTTTCGCAATTTTCTCATATTGCGTGATTTTGGTAATTTTTTGAGTAATGCTCTATAAAAGCCTCGGGATCCAGCTTCAGAAAATTCTCTGCCCTGCTTCTTTCCGCAATTGCTTCATCCAGCGTCTCGAACCGTCCGAGTATGTATCTTCTTTTGTTGTAGCAGATGCGCGCCTCCCATTTGCTCCTGCGAAGAGAAATTCCCGTATAACCGCTTGTATTATCAGCTCGTCTCGCGGCAGACATCAGCTGATCGTTGATCACTCTCGGCTCATACGGAAGATCATTCTTGGGTAAGGTCGCCTTGCTTGGAAGCGCCTCATCGTTTCCGTGTATTTCCTCATATATTTTGAGCAACGCCTCAGCATCCGCCATAACGGCTTGCTTTCCCTCCGCGCGCGCCTTTACGGCATCCTCTAACTTATCATATACGCCAAGGGATATGTGCTGCCTTTTATACGTGATATACGCCTGCCACTTATCTCTTTTTCTTGTAACACCGACGTATCCACTCATACTGCGGGTGCTTGTTACAGTATCCTTCAGCGACTTTTCAAGTGAAGTCCCGCCAAAATACTTGTTGGTTCTTTTGATCTTCTCCTTCTGTATGCAGCCGCAGCTTAAGGTGTTGTTAAGTATAAGACGTGTCGCGGGCATTTCAAGCATTTCTCCGCATCGGCATCGGCAAAGCCACACCACGTCCTTCCGATGTCTCTTGTCGGTTGGCTCAATTGCCGTGATGTAACCAAATTCCATGCCCGATATGTCCTTGCCCTTGCCCCTGTTGAAACGGATATCAGAGAGCCCAACATGATCCAGATAGATATTTATCCATTTTACGTAGTTTTGAATAGTTTGATAAGCGTATCCCTTTTCGTTCAGATAAGCCCGCCACTCAAGCAGCCTCTCACGCGTCAACAACTTGTCCTCGGGGAGAAACTCATAAAGCATTTTGACGGTCGCCTTAAGCCTGCGGACCGTGTTTTCAGACGCACCGCTTTGAGTTTCACTTTCTATAAAGGCAGCCATCAACTCCTGCGTCATATAATGACTGTCGTTATTCAGTTTTTCGTCAGCCATCATAAAACTCCATACGCGTAAAACACCGCAAGATGTCGACTGTTTTCCGCCCCTCTGTTCAATTTATTTTTAAGAGCTTTCTCTTTTTGATTTGATTTTTTCAGCAATCAGATGGCATAACCTCTTATTCACATGCTTTTGCATATAACCTTTAGTTATGCCCTCTGATTGCCCCCCAACCCACCGAAGTGGGTTGGGGGGGTATCGGCTGTTTAGCCGATAGTTTTTGCGGTTAGTTGATTATTTACTCTGCTGCTTCAGTAGTCCAATACTCTGCATCGGGACGAGTTGCACCGTTGCAGGAGTCGCAGTCGCATGCTCCTGAATAGTTAGTGAATTCTTCTTCTTTTAAGGAACCTCCATATCCGAAAATGCCACCACCGAATTCATAATGACTATCTTCGCCATGCGCACAATTCTTAGCCGCCTCATAACTGTATGCATGTTCGTGAAGTACCCACACCCAATCGTCATTCAACTCCCAATATTTTGTATTATCAACCTTTCCATCTACAAGGAAGAACACACGAGAGCCGTCGCCCATATTATTATCCCAGTTTTGCTTTAGCATTCCACTATAATCATCTTTATTATATTGCTCCATAGCTGCATTCCAAACACTGGGATCACCCTCGTAATAGAGAGTTACAGTATCACGCTTTGGGTTCCATGAACTACCCTGGTTAGCTGTAAATGACTGAGAATTAATAGTGGTTATAGTGCCGGGAATTCTAACGGAGTGAAGATCGTCATATGAAGAAAACGCGTCTGCACTGATTACTTCAACAGGAACGCCGTTAACAATGCCAGGAATTTCTACTAATTCTTGTTCGCCTGTATCTTTACCATAACCGTTAACCTCATAATAGTCGGTATCGCCGTCGCCGTCTTTGTCAACAGGAGTCAGGTTAACGTCACCATTAAACTTATATACAGGATAAACTGTAACATCGGTACCATAACTTGCAAAATTATCCACTGAATATTCTTCTTTAGCAGTTACATTGCCATTTTCATCAGTTACGTGAACTTCCCAATGGTCAAGAGAGAATCCTTCATCAAAGACAAGGTTTTTCTCAGCAAGTGCTCTTGTGCTTTCAAGATCACCGGTTTTCTCCGAATGGAAAAGACACCAAGCAAGAACATTGCCCTGCTGGTCAACGAATCTTGCAGTATAAGGACTGTTGAAATAAGGATAAAGCTTGATAGTTTCGGGATTGCCTGCGGGAATTTTAGTAACCTTAGTAGAACCTGCATTAACCCATCCGCCGAATTCTACGTTATAGCCTTGATCTGTAACCCATTTTTCAGCCGATTCTTTTGCAACGTTATAATTGGGATCAGCGGTTAATGTAAAATCAGTAGCATTAGATTCAACAATAGTTTCAGCCAAAAGCTTGTCGTCATTGAAATACTGGATAGAGTAAGCGTAATTTCTAACATTTACACCTTCATGTGTAGTCTGTCCGTAAACACCCTGACCACCGCCGTAAAGCTGATTGAAGGTAAGTTCAACATTATGCTCATCATCACCTGAGTGATTATGATCTATGCTTGTTACGGGTTTGTCTGTTTCGGGATCATTAGGAACACCGTATCTGGGGTTAGAATACGCTGTGCAGTTTTCACCAGCCTCTACTCTTACCCAAGGCCAGTTGGGATTGTGGTTATTAAACTCACAGTAATGATAATTTGTCCAATCGCCGTAGTAAACGGTTACACTTTCATTTTTACAAGTAAGGAATGGAGCCGCCGCAACAGTTCCACCGCCGTCCTTGGCTGCAGTCTGTTCGGTGTTACCAATAAGCATACCTGCTCTGCGGTAAGCATACCACTGATACGTAGATGTTACGTCGTTATAAACGTCAAGTCTTGCAGCAACGGTAACGTTTTCCATTACGATTTGGGGATTCGCATTTTCGTTATCCCATCTTGCACCGATAACACCGCCAACGGGAGCGTCAAAATCTCCCCAAAGAGAGCCAACAACAACGTCGGAGCCAATGACAACGTTATTAATTGTAGTCGTTCCGCTACCGGAAACCTCACCAATTAGACCACCGGTGGCTTTCTGGTAGTTAGCAACGGAGGAATTATAAATATTTATGTTTTCAAAAGTGCTTGTTCCCTGTACAAGACCAGCAACAATACCCTGCTCAACACATTCCATAACAATTTCCGCACCGGTAATCGTCAGGTTCTTTATGGTTGCATCCTTAACGGAAGCAAACAAACCGCCTCCTAGATTGCAATAGGAAAGTCCGAGTTCCCAGCCGTTCTGATACAGATTGCTAATGGTATGGTTCTGACCATCAAAGGTTCCCATAAAGACACGACCTTCAACTCCATTGGAATTGATAGAGCTGTCAGCATATCCATATCCGCAACCAATAGGATTCAAGGAATATCCGCCGGCGAGGTCAATATCAGCAGCGAGATAAACTGTTTTTCCTTCAAACGTATCTGCTTCCAGCTCGACAATAGTTCCGTCTGATTTCTTATATCCACCGTCAACAATTGCACCAAAGCCTGCAAGCTGATCAGCATTAGCAATGGTGTATGTCGTAGCAGATGCCGAGTACCAAGTATAATCAAATTCACCTTCCCACAGGTTCTTGTTATCCGTTACAGCTGTGTATTCAGAGAAAGTAGCCGTGCAAATGACCACATTACCTGTAATGGGATCATAGCTGAACTCATTGTGATTTTTAGGATTAGCAACCAGAGTCATAGGCACTGTCACGCCATCTT
Organism: Eubacteriales bacterium; assembly: GCA_045595265.1. Lineage (GTDB taxonomy): Bacteria > Bacillota > Clostridia > Oscillospirales > CAG-272 > UBA1740. The sequence continues at coordinate 2,725 of JAZOAA010000026.1, read as the reverse complement.
CAACGTGGTACAGAGCAACGCTGGTAGAATTCAATCCCTTTTTGAGCAGACCGGGCAAGGAAATAAGCATAGGAACGTCGTTATCCTCTGCTACGCCCTCTACGTGAATATCAAGCGAGGTTTTGGTTTCGCCATTTTCAAGCTTAATATTTGCCTGGCTATATGCCATGGTATCCACTGTCAACGTCAATTCGTCGCCGGTTACCTTTACGCCTGCAGGAATTTCAGCGTTGATGCCGTCATTCTCACCCACAGTTGCGGGCTCTTTAACCTCACCGTTTTCAACATTCACAGTTGTGCTTGCGGCGAAATCGCCGGGGAACGTTGCAAGAGAGTCATAATCATCCCCAAAACTATCGCTTTCGCTCATTTTCTGGGTTGCGACGATGTGAATGTCAAACGAGCCGATGGTCTTATTCTTATAATCGTTGCCTGCGCCCTCCTGCATCTTGAGCGCGATCGCGAGATATGCGGACTCGCCCTTCTCCAGGCTACCGTACGTGGTGGACTCAATGGAGTTTACGAATTTTCTGAGCGTGCCGACGGGAGTAAATCCGCTAAGGTCACGGTCTGCGGGATATGCGACGCTCTGATCTGCCGCATCATCCGTGAGAACGCCCCAAGCCTTAACGTAGACGTCAATAACGTCCGCGAGAATAGACAGCTCGCTCTCAGATGTGAACGCCGCCTTCCACTTGAGCGAAAGATTGCCCTGGTTGACGACCTTAAATATCTTTACGTCAGTATAGCCGGGCTCCCAGTGCTTGTTGGACTCAGCGTCCCAGATGGGATCCTTATCTTCCTTCAAGGAGCTCCACTTGCCGTTTTTGTCAAGCAATTGAAGGTCAACCTCCAGATTACCCGACTGAATTTTGTTGCCTGTGCTTGATACAGAGTCGGTAAACCACGCAAACGTGGAGCCGACGAGCATAGACAGACAAAGGGTAAGCGCGAGAACGCTTGAAAGGATTTTCTTCTTTGTGTTTTGCATTTTTGTCTTCCCCTTTCATAACGAAAAAAGTAACTATTTTGTTTTGCTATCTTCAGCGATAAAAAGGCACAAGGTCCGCGGCAGGAGCAAGCCCCTGCCCTACTTTATACCCTTTTATCGCCGCCCAACCCACCGAAGTGGGTTGGGGGGATATTATATCAACTAAATAATAGTTTTTACAACTAATTATTTATCCCACTGAGCAGCGGCAACCGTCGCGCCGTTGACAGTTACGTTTGCAGTCGCACCATCGGTACCATCCCAACCGGAGATGCCTACCATAGTACCATGCGCAGGAGCTGTGCAACCAACAAAGCTTACGTTTGCGCCCTGCGGGAATGCGGAGCTGTTGATTTCAACAGCGCCCTTAGAACCTGTATTTTCAGTAGCGAAAGTACAGTTCTCAAAGCTCAAGTTAACACTGGAGCGACCTACTCCATATACGTTTACAGCACGATCAGCATAGGTGAAGGAACATCCTTTGAAGCTAACGTTCTGTGCGCCGTAGGTCCATACGCTATGCTCTGCACCGTTGGAATTGAATACACAATTCTCAAAGGTTACGTTCTCTCCATACAAGAACTGCAAGCCATTGATTGTGCAATTCTTATAAGTCAAGTTTTTGGTATTCGCAAAGCCCATGTAATTTGATTTACCGAAATTAACGGTAACGCCCTCAAATGTAATGTTAGCGCCTGTTACAAACTGGTCTCTTTCATCAACATTGCTTGCGTCGATTACGGTGTCCTTTGTTCCGCTGATTGTGATTGTCTTTCCGCGGAGACTTGTGTCGCTACCGTCAGGCATTGTGTAGTTGCCTGCCTCAAGAGTAAGTGTTCCACCCTCAGATACTGCCTTATTAAAATCAGCCTGGGTATTTACAACCTTGGGGAATGTGTACTTGAACTCGCCAACCTTAATGTACTTGCCGGTTTCACAAGCATAGTTGTCATGGTTACAACCGGGGGTATTGCAGTCGGTTTCATAGATACGAAGCTCTACTGTAAGAGTTGTACCTGCGTTTACACCGGTAACATCCTCAGCGCCACAAATGAAGCCAAGACCATCGTTACCATAGTAACAAAGGTCATCCCAGCAAACGGTAATGGGCCAGCTACTCATATCGGACATAGTCTTAACAAGACGAATCTCGGTGCCTGCAGTTATAGGATCGGGTGAAGTCAGCGCAACCCACTTATCATTGTTAAGGCTGCACCAAGCCTCATAATATCCTGCAAGAGCAAGAGAATCTGCGGGAACGTTGCGGTCAGCAGAAACTACGAAATCTGCATGCCAATATCTGTATTCGGAGTTCTCTGCATCATCATAGGACATTGTGGGTTCAAACTGATAGCCTGTATCGAGATTAAACACACCAAGGTCTTTGCCCATTTTGCTTCCTGTGGTATCGACTTTCAATCCCTTATCAACAATAACAACATCATTTTTATTCTTGTACTGTTCATTGGGGTAAAGAGGTCTTACAAGAGCTGCGGGGATAGAAGGATCGGGAACGTTGAGGTCGTAATCAGGACCGTAGCTGTCCTCCTCGTAGCTTGCCTGAGTTGCGATGAGTTCAACGGAGAACTCGCAGCCAAGGCTTGTGTTGTTGTACTCCTTGCCTGCAGATGTCTGCATTACGAGAACGAGTGTAAGGGTTCTGACATCCTGACCTTCTTTGGGAAGGAGCTGACCCTTTATTGTCTTTGAAAGATTCTTTTCTGTTCCAAGAAC
>JAZOAA010000025.1:0-4622 GCA_045595265.1 Eubacteriales bacterium | reverse complement strand
CCCCGGGCACGCAAAATTTGAAAAGACATAAAAAAACTCCCTTCCATGGGTCGGTTTAGTGGCATTATAGCATAAAAATCCTTGCCTGTCAACGCTTTTTTGGATTCTCAAAAAAATTCGAAATTTTTTCAACTTTTTTTCAAAAAGGGGTTGACAAATCCAAACTTATGTGCTATAATATCGTCGTTCGCTGATGAGGGTCTGAAAACGACAGCGAAGACGAACTGAATGCTGGTGTGGCTCAATGGCAGAGCACCTGATTTGTAATCAGGCGGTTGATGGTTCGACTCCGTTCACCAGCTCCATATGGGGGATTACCCGAGCGGCCAAAGGGGGCAGACTGTAAATCTGTTGTCACTGACTTCGGTGGTCCGAATCCACCATCCCCCACCAGAAAAAAGCACACATTTGTCTACCAAGACAATGTGTGCTTTTTTCAGTGAAATTTGCCCTGCGGGCAAGTGAAATAGCTACGCTGTGAAATATTTGCTTCGCAAATGTGAAATATTCGCTGACGCGAATGTGGGCAAATTTCATTTCACATTGCGACCGAAGGGCGCAATATTTCACAATTCACGAAGTGAATTATTTCACATTCGGCGCGTGCCGAATATTTCACTTGAAACACTATCGTTTTTATGATATAATAAACTCAGCAATAAATCAGAATTTGTAGGTTAATTTTCACTCTACCAACGGTTTACTTCTCCTCACTAAACCAATGGTGGGTGTACTTTATATGCAATAGCGGTTATACTGTATGCGAAAGGAGGTCGCCTATGGATCAATTGAAAATAGGAAAATTTATTGCCGAATGCAGAAAACAAAAAAACTTAACGCAAATGCAGTTGGCAGAAAAACTCGGTATCACCGACAAAGCAATATCCAAGTGGGAACGCGGCATTGCAATGCCTGATTCCTCAATTATGCTTGAGTTCTGTGATATTCTCGGTATCAGCGTAAACGAATTATTAAGTGGGGAGAAAATCAATATGGAAAACAACAATCAAAAAAACGAACAGCTTTTGCTTGATATGGCAAAAGAATTAGAAAAGAAAAACAAAACGATCTGGTCTTCTATGTGGGCAATTATGATTGTAAGTATGACGGCACTAATTGCAGGCATATTTATTGCCGCATTTTTTATACCCGAAGGAGTATGGCAGCTTCTCGCAATTATTGGAATTTGCATTGTGTTTTTGATACCTTGCTTCTATGCGTTAAAGCTTGAAGTAAGTGTAGGTGCTTACAAGTGCAAAAATTGTGGTCACGAAATAGTGCCTACTTATAAAGAAGCAATGAATGCAATGCACATGGGATTTACCCGTTATTTAAAGTGCCCAAAATGCAATAAACGCACTTGGTGTAAAAAAGTATTGAAGAAATAAATTCCAATTTGTCGAGTAGTTAATAGAGCAAAATCACACACCTTTTAACTGTTCTTACCTGCATTTATACACCTTTTCGCTGTTCTTTCGCAGAAAAAAGCACATCTGCAACGCAGGTGTGCTTTTTTCAGCTAAATCCGTCCTTACGGACGGGATAAATCCCACTATCGCGGGATGAAATCCGACTTCGTCGGGGGAAAAGGACGGATTTGATTTTCTCCGAGGCGGTACGCCGAAGATTTCATCCGAACAAAGCGAGGATTTCATCGTGCATCGCGCGATTTCATGCTAACGCGAAGGCTTTGTTTTAATCCAAAACCGCGCATTTTGACAACAAAGCTTTGCAAAACGCGCGGTTTTCTTTTTATTTTTCTTCTTTTGAGTGGCACTGTGCGCTCATAGGACAGCTTGAGCAGCCGCAGGAGCAGGAGGACTTTCCTGCCTTTTTATCCTTTACTAACTTATATATAAGAGAGGCGACAATTGCTAAAACTATCAGGAGAACGGCTATCGTGCCGAGGTTGTTTTTCAGAAATTCGATAAGGAGCATCAGCTGTTTACCTTCTCCCTATCCGTCTTTGGCACGACGAGATTTGTCGCTTCGCTATAAGGTCTTACGAGCATGTATACGGCAAAGGCGATGATGCAGAGCGATACGATGCCGCCGAGGATATGCCATCCGAGGTTGCCCGTGAAGAGCATACCGAGCTGATAGATACAGAACGATACGCAATAAGCAAGCACGCACTGATATCCTATGGCGAAGGCGGTCCACCTTGCGCTGTTCATCTCGCGTCTGATAGCGCCGACTGCCGCAAAGCAGGGAGCGCAGAGGAGATTGAACACAAGGAAGGATATTGCCGCGGTGCCGCCCATATTTGTGAAATCGAGAACTCCGAGAACCGCAACAATCTCTTCCTTTGCAATAAGTCCCATAACGGTTGCAACCGCGGTTTCGATATTCGAGAAGCCCAGAGGCGCGAATATCCAGCCGATAGCAAGACCGATATAGCCGAGAAGCGAGTCGGAAAGCTCAAACTCCGTGCTGAAAACGAAGCCCGCATCGGTAAATCCGAAGTTTGAGCCGAGCCAGATAAACACGGTGGAAAGAAGGATAATAGTTCCCGCCTTCTTGATGAACGACCAGCCTCTCTCCCACATTGAGCGCAGGATGTTGAGGACTGTCGGAAGATGATACTCGGGAAGCTCCATAACGAAGGGCGCGGGGTCGCCTGAGAACATCTTGGTTTTCTTAAGTATAAGGCCTGAGACGACAACTGCCGCGATACCTATGAAGTAAGCAAGCGGAGCTACCCACCAGCCGTTATCAAAGACAGCGCCTGCTATAAGAGCTATGACGGGGAGCTTTGCGCCGCAGGGGATAAAGCTCGTGGTCATTATCGTCATCCGTCTGTCGCGCAGGTTTTCGATAGTTCTCGATGCCATAATGCCGGGAACCGAGCAGCCTGTGCCGATAAGCATGGGGATAAAGGACTTGCCCGAAAGACCTAGCTTTCTGAAAATTCTATCCATGACGAAGGCGATACGCGCCATGTAGCCGCACGCCTCGAGGAATGCAAGGAAAATGAACAGTACGAGTATCTGGGGAACGAAGCCAAGCACAGCGCCCACACCGCCGACGATACCGTCAAGCACGAGCGACTGTAACCAATCGGCGCAGTTTATAGCCGTGAGCGCCGACTCTACCGCAACGGGAACGCCAACTACCCAAATGCCGAACTCCTCGGGCGCGGGAGCCTCCTCCATGGCGGATTCAAGCCAGACGTCAAGAGTTTTTGCTTCACCGGTCTCGATATCTATACCTGTCACAATTTGCGCGCCATAAGAGCCAACAGCCTCTTCAAGTGCGCCAAAATCCTCATCCTCAAGCGCGCCCTTAAGGTCGTCGAGACCCTTTATGTCAGAGTTTGTCGCCTCGTTTGCGGCAATGAATGCGCCGACCTTGTTAAATATAGCGTTATCGCTGACGTATTCGTCAAGCGCCTCTTCGTACTCACTGTTTCCAATGCCGAGAAGGTGCCAGCCGTCGCCAAACACACCGTCGTTTGCCCAATCGGTAGCCCAAGTGCCGACCGTTGTGACCGATACGTAGTAAACGAGGAACATAATAGCCGCGAATATCGGAAGAGCTAGGAAGCGGTTTGTAACTATTCTGTCAATCTTATCAGAGGTTTTAAGCGCGCCTGCGTTCTTCTTTTTATAAACGCCGTCAAGTATTCTTGCTATGTACTCGTATCTCTCGTTTGTGATGATGCTCTCCGCATCGTCGTCGAGTATACGCTCGGTTTCCTTAATATCGCCCTCGATATGCTCGATAAGCTCATCGCTTATTCCAAGGCGCTCGATAACCTGGCTGTCTCTCTCAAATATCTTTATCGCGTACCATCTCTGCACGTCTGCGCCAAGACCGTGAATGGCAGCCTCCTCGATATGAGCGAGGGTATGCTCAACCTCGCCAGAGAATATGTGCGAGGGAACTATCTTACCGTTTCTTGCCGCCTCTATGGCAAGGTCTGCCGCCTCGAGTATACCGTCGCTCTTAAGCGCGGATATTTCAACGACCTTACAGTGAAGAGCCTTCGAGAGCGCAGGAATATCTATTTTATCCCCCCTCTTTCTCATAACGTCAACCATGTTTATGGCGACGACGACGGGTATGCCTATCTCGCGAAGCTGGGTTGTGAGATAGAGGTTTCGCTCGATGTTAGTACCGTCAACGATGTTAAGTATCGCGTCGGGGCGCTCGTCTATAAGATAATTTCTCGCTACTACCTCCTCAAGAGTATAGGGAGAGAGCGAATAAATTCCCGGAAGGTCGGTAATGATAACGTCATCGTGTCCCTTTAGCCTTCCTTCCTTTTTTTCAACGGTAACGCCGGGCCAGTTTCCTACAAACTGATTTGAGCCGGTGAGAGCGTTAAAAAGCGTCGTTTTACCCGAGTTGGGATTTCCTGCCAGAGCAATTTTAATTCCCATCAGAAAACATTCCTTTCAATTAATAAGAGTTTTGAAGTTAGCCAAAGCTAACCTGCGGATATAAAAAATTATTCAACCTCAATAGTCTCGGCATCAGCCTTACGAAGCGAAAGCTCGTAGCCTCTTACGTTAAGCTCAATAGGGTCACCGAGAGGCGCAACCTTACGCACCGTGACGACAGTACCCTTGGTGATGCCCATATCCATGATACGACGCTTAACCGCGCCCTCGCCGTGC
>JAZOAA010000024.1:0-4416 GCA_045595265.1 Eubacteriales bacterium | reverse complement strand
CGCCGTCTCGTGAAAGCTCGCTTACCGTTATTGCGGATTTGCCAATATCATGCATGAGCATGCGCAAATCGTTTGCATCTGCGGCAGCGCCTTTGCCAAATCTGAAATTATATCCCAATGCAGCAACCGCAGCGCCAACGTCCCGAGCGATGACGTTCCTTACAAACTCCTCGGGTGAGAGCAAACACAAGTTGGAAAAATCGGCAACGACCGCAAAATCTACACCGCATCTTTCAAGCAAAGTCAATTTTTGCTCTGTGGAATATATTCTTTTCGCATCCTGCTTTATCGAACCCTCTGAATCAAAGGTGAAAACTCCGAGCGACAACCCTTTCCTGTCAGCTACTGCTCTTGCTTCTTCGATAAGCTTCCTGTGCGCAATTGTCACACCGTCAAAAAAACCGAGGGCGATAACTGAAGGAGATATATTCAGTGATTTGCCATATTCGTATTTATAAATTTCCATAAATCGCCCTCCTTTTTATAGGTTTTCTTCAATTTGTTATATTTTTGGTATATTTATTACATTACTATTTCGTAGAGTCCGAGCAGCTCTTCCTCAATTTTAGCCTTGCGCTCGTCTATTTCAGCAGCTCTCTTATAGTCGCTCGCCGCCTCTCCGAACAGCTCTTTATCTAACTCCTCAAGCTCCGATTCAAGCTCGCCTATCTTCTTCTCAGCCCTTTCTCTCTTTTTTTCAAGAGAGCGGCGCTCTGCGTTCTCGCGCTTGCGCTCTTCATAAGAAAGCTTTGCCTCGGTGGGCGCGTTTTCGCTCGCCCTAGGATTTTGTGTAGATTTTTTAAGCTCTCTTAGCCGCATATATTCGGTATAAGCGTCATCATAGTCCTCAAGCGAGTAGTCGTAAAGACCGCGCTCGGCGTTTGGCGCAAGCTCGATTATTCTGGTAGCTATTCTGTTTATAAAATATCTGTCGTGCGAAACTGCGATTATCGTACCGTCAAATGCCATGAGCGCGTTTTCAAGCGCCTCGCATGAGCCGATATCAAGGTGGTTTGTCGGCTCGTCCATAATCAGCAGATTTACCTTTTTGAGTATGAGCTTCGAAAGTGTAAGCCTCGCGCGCTCGCCGCCCGAAAGAGTAGACACCTTACGCGTGATATCGTCCGCATCAAATAAGAAGAGCGCAAGCGTCGAGCGCAACTCAAGATCTGTTTTAGTCGGATATTCAGACCTCAACTCTTCAAAAACCGTGTTGGAGTCGCAAAGTCCGCGGTTTTCCTGGTCGTAATATCCTATCTTTATATTATATCCAAGCGTAATCTTACCATTCGTGGGTGTGAGCATAGAGTTGATAAGCTTCATTAGCGTGGATTTTCCGCAGCCGTTTTGTCCAAGGAATAAAACTCTTTCGTACCTTCTGATAAGGAACGATACGTTGTTTATAAGAGGTCTTGCGCCGTAAGAGAATGAAAGCTCCTTTGCCTCAAGCACGTCTCCGGCAGACTCCTCCTCAAGCGCGAATGAAAGACGGATATTCTTCTCGTCCTTTGGCATAAGCTCGATTTTTTCCATTCTTGCAAGCTGTTTTTCCTTTGAACGAATGGTAACGAAGTTATGCTCGCGGTTGCATCTGCGCTGAAATTCTATATTCGCTTTTATTTTAGCGATTTCCTTTTGCTGTTCCTTGTATCTTTTCTCAATAGCCGCAGCCTCTGCTTCAGCTTCTTCCTTACATCTCGTGTAGCTTCCGTTATAAAGCCTTGCTTTAGTGTACCTTAGCCAAAGAGTTTTATTCGTCGTTCTGTCAAGGAAATAACGGTCGTGAGAAACGATAAGAACTGTCTTTTTGTAATTTGCAATAAATCCCTCAAGCCATGAGAGCGCGTCGATATCAAGGTGGTTTGTCGGCTCGTCCAGCATTAGAATATCAGGCTCTGTGGCAAGAAGTCTGGCAAGAGCAAGCCTTGTGTACTGCCCTCCGGAGAGCGTTTTTATCTTCTGCTCAATAAGCGATTCGTCAAACCCGAGCCGTAAGAGCATACCGCGGCACCTGGAGCGAAATTCAAGTCCGCCATCGCGTGCAAAGCGGGTGTTTAACTCGTTAAGAGCGTTTGAGAGAGAAAGCGCCTTATCGCCCACAGCCGATGAAAGCTCATGCTCACAGCGCTCTATCTCTTTTTCAAGAGAGAGCAGGGCGGGAAAAGCAGTATACATATATTCAAGGCAGGACGTATCGCCCGGAAGAGATGAAAGGTCTGGATTTTGCTCTAAAATTCCGACAGTATGCCCCTTTTGAACGTAGACCGCACCGCTGTCGGCGGTGTACTCACCCGTGAGTATGCGGAAAAGAGAAGTTTTTCCCGCGCCGTTTACACCGATGATTCCGAGCTTATCTCCGTCGTTTATTGCGAATGAAATATCCTTTAGTATTACGTCAGTCCCGAAGGACAGATTTATATCCTGTGCCGAGAGTGCTATCATTTTCCTTCGGTTCCTTTCGTAAATCGATAGATACAATACATAATATTTTATCACAAACCGATAAAAAAATCAACAGTAAACAAAAATGCATAAATATTCATCAAGGTTTCGGAAGAAACGAATATTTTTTCATAAAAAAGCGTTTTTGTTAAGATTCAGTATTGACATTCGGTATTTTTTGTTATATAATAGCTGTACAAAACAAATGGGTATAACCCTTATGAAAGGAAGAAAAAATGAAAAAGATTATTTCTCTTATTCTCGCGCTTGCAATGATGCTTGCGCTTGCAGCCTGCACACCCGCAGATAATGGCACCGGCGGAGGCGGTGGTGGCTCCATCTACGTTCAGACCAACGCTTTCTTTGCTCCCTTCGAGTACTATGACGGCACCGAGATAGTCGGTGTTGACGTTGAAATTATGGAGAAGGTCGGCCAGAAGCTCGGCAAGACAATCGTTTGGCAGGACGGCGATTTCGGTATAATTATAGATACCGTTAAGGAAGGCAATCTTGCTGACTGCGGCGCTGCAGGTCTTACCGTAACAGACGAGAGAGCAGCGAAGGTTGATTTCTCAACCCCCTATTACACCTCTATTCAGTACGTTGTTCTTCCCGCAGGCTCCGATATTGCTAAAAAGACTGCCAACGGTGTTGAGTACATCGTTTGGGAGGCCCTTGCAGGCAAGACTGTTGCAACCCAGACGGATACAACCGGTTGGATCTACACCGACGGTGAGATAAACGCTACCGCTGATAATGACTACGGTTACGACGGCGTTCTTTACGGCAAAGGCACGATTCATCAGCCTATGGATAACGCTGACGTTGCGGCTGACGCTCTCGGAACCACCGTTGACGCTCTTATCATTGACGAGCTTCCCGCAAAGTACCTTACCTCAAACAGCACAAAGGGACTTACTTGCTATCCTCTCTATTACTCCGGTTCAGAGGGTGAGGCTGATTCTCCCGTTGAGGAAGAGTACGCTATCTGTGTAACCAAGGGAAACACCGAGCTTCTTACCGCTATCAACGAAGTTCTTGCAGAGCTTCTTGTTGAAGATGCAAACGGTCAGACTCAGATCGAGAAGATGGTTATGCAGCACATGGGTATGAGCAACTAATTTGATTTTTGAAAAAGAACCGTGCTTCATCACAGGTTCTTTTTCAATGTTTAGAGGAGTTTTATGGACTTTTTTGATAATATAATAAGACTGCTGACTACGGAAAAATATATGGATATGATCTACCAGGGTCTTGAAACAACTCTGACGGTTTCCGTATTCGCGGCAATTCTCGGTCTGCTTATCGGTACGGTCGTGGCGATAGTTGGCATTTCGGGCAATTCTAAATGGACATTCCTGCCAAAGCTTATATGTAAAATCTACGTCACCATAATTAGAGGAACGCCTATGGCGCTTCAGCTTTTCATTATGGCGTATGCAATATTTGCTATCCGAGGATTTCCGCAGGAGATAACCGCAATCGTCGCCTTCGGAATTAACTCGGGCGCGTACGTTTCGGAGAGCATAAGAGCGGGTATTCTTTCGGTTGATATAGGACAGACCGAGGCGGGTCGCGCGCTTGGACTCTCGGGTGCTACCACTATGATAAGGATTGTTATTCCCCAAGCTATAAAGAACGTTATACCCGCTATAGGTAACGAGCTTATCGCTCTTATCAAGGAAACCTCTATCGTCAGTATGATAGGTATGTATGACCTCACCCAGGCGGCAAAGGTCATAGGCGCGGGAAACAATATGGCGAGCTACATCGTCCCGATGTCGATCGCGGCGTGCTTCTACCTTGTGATAGTCTATGCCCTGACCTTCGTTATCAAGGCGATAGAGAAGCGCCTGCGCGCGGGTGACAGGAGGTAATTATGGAAAATATAAAAACCGAAAAAAAACAAGGCGAGATCCTCTTCTCGATAAAGGGCCTATGCAAGAGCTTCGGGGATCACGAGGTGCTGACGGG
>JAZOAA010000023.1:0-37737 GCA_045595265.1 Eubacteriales bacterium | reverse complement strand
GCTTAATACCGTATATAATAGAATTTTTTGCATCATTTCCATACGATATTAAAACAAACACGCAAAAGAAGAATGATACCATAACTATCGCGTTTTTTATTCTTCTGTTATTTGAAATAAGCCTTTTTACCGTCATTTTTTTCTTCCTTTCACATAGATTTATTATAGACTTATGTTAAGGCGGTAATTAAAATGCGAAAAAGTGATAAAAAGGCACCTAAAAATCAATCTCCTTCACCTTCGTTTCATTTAGAAGCAGACAGAGATGGATTCGGTATGAATATTCATGTAACAGGAGTTGTATGCGTAAGCGAATTTACAGATACTTTGGTAATTTTGAAAACTCATAGTGCCACGGTTCATGTTTTGGGCTCTAAAATTAAGATGTGTGTTTACGAAAATCATGCTGTGCGCATAGATGGATATGTAGAGGATATAAAGTTTTGTTATGGTAAAAATTAGTTTTTTTATTTTCGGATATAGAAAGATAGCCGTTCCTAAAGAAAAGCTCTCATCTGTGGTTTCGGCTTTCATTTCACGCGGACTCACACCGACTGTTGAATCAGACGGAATTCTTATAATAAGAGAAAGTGATGCAAAGATAGCATGTCAGATTTTAAGCGGTCTGTCAGATTATGAAATGGGAGAGGTAAGAGGGCTTGCCGGCGCTCTTTTACGAACTAAGAACAAGTATGGAATTATTATTGGCATTTTCATCTCGTTAATTATATGCCTTCTGTCAGAAAATACCGTGTGGGACGTAAGGATATCCGGTAATGAAAGATTTACCGATACATATATAGTCAGAGAACTCAAGGAGTGTGGACTCGGTATAGGAGATTTATGGACCAATATTGATACTTCATCTTTAGAAACATCGCTTTTGTCACGTCTTGACGGAATATCATGGATAAACGTAAACAGACGCGGTTCAGTGGCATACGTTACTGTTGCGGAAAAGGAAGACGCAGACATATATGAAGAGAACGAAAAACGTGGAATATATGCAAATGTAGTTGCAGAAACTGATTGCGTTATTACGGAAATAACGGTTAAACGCGGCAGCGCGCAGGTAAAGGTTGGCGATAGTGTAAAAAAAGGCGACGTTTTAATAGCTGGAATTTTGCCGGAGAGTGCAGGGGGCGAGCTTTGCTACGCCGAGGGAAACGTTATAGGTGTTATGAGCGACTCTGTTGAGGTTTTTGTTGAGCGCAAATATGAAAAGGTAATCGAAAAGCAGGAGCAAATATTAGAATATACTATTAAAATATTTAATTTTCCTATAAATATTTTCAAAAAATATGGAAATTCATATCAAGGGTGTGATATAATAGAAAATGTAAAAGTATTTTCTCATTCGGGTGGTTCTAAATTTCCGTTCTCTATCGTTATGTCGTACGCTGAAATAAATACGACGGAGCAAATGGAATATTCAGACGATGAGATAATCACGGTAGCATCGAGTAGACTGAATTCTGAGGTTGTAACAAGGCTTCATGGTGCGGATCTTGAAAAAATCCGTACATACGGTGCTTTTGTTGACGGGGGATACTCGATGTATTCCGATCTCGTCTTTTCCCTCGATGTAGGAAAAATATCTGAATTTGAAGTTGATTAAGGCGGTATGCAATGATCGAAAAAATTGTTAGTACTAATTCCAGCGAATCAACGTCTGCCATTTTTGGCGCGTTTGATTCAAATGTAAAAATAATAGAAAACAGCTTTGACGTTCGTATTTCAAACACAGCTTCAAGCGCCGATCATGGTGACTGTATAGTTGTCAGGGGTGATGGCGAAGGCGTTGAGATGGCTACAAGAGTCTTGGAGTATCTTAAGCATATGAGCGGTGCCGGTGAAACTATCAGCGAGTCGAGTATCGAGTATGTTATAGCTTTAGTAAAGGATAACGCTGACGAAGGGGCAGAACAGCTTTCACGCGACGTTATTTGTGTAACCAATAAAGGCAAGCCGATAAAGGCAAAAACACTGGGACAGAAGAAATACGTAGAGTCTATTAAGAAGAATACTGTCGTTCTGGGACTTGGGCCTGCCGGAACGGGAAAAACGTTTCTCGCTGTTGCCATGGCGGTTGAGGCTTTGCGCAATAAAAGTGTTAACAGAATAATTCTTACACGACCCGCTGTCGAGGCGGGTGAACGCCTTGGCTTTTTGCCGGGAGATTTGCAAAGTAAGATAGACCCGTACCTCAGACCGTTATACGATGCGCTTTTCGAGATGCTTGGACCCGAGAATTTTCAAAGACAGCTTGAGAGAACAACTATTGAGATAGCACCTCTTGCATATATGCGAGGCAGGACGCTTGACGATTCGTTTATAATTCTTGATGAAGCGCAGAATACAACTCCTGAGCAGATGAAGATGTTTTTGACGCGTTTAGGATATAATTCAAAGGTGGTAGTTACAGGCGATCTTTCCCAGACGGATCTTCCGTTTGGAAAGAAAAGCGGTCTCTCTATCGCGGCGAAAATTTTAGATAATATCGAGGGAATAGGTATTCATAAATTCACAGAGCGCGACGTTGTCAGACATCATCTCGTCAAGAGGATCATTTTAGCATATGATAAGTATGAATCTGAACAAAATTCTAAAAAATTCAAGGCAGAATCAAAAAAACAACAGTAAAGGTAGCTAATATGAAGGACACAAAACTCTTTATAAATTTCTCTGCGACAAAACAGTTTGAGGAATGTGATTATTATTTTAAGCTTATCATAAGACGCGCAGTCCTCGCGACACTTGAGCACGAAGGTGTGCCGTTTAATTCCGAGGTTTCCGTTACGCTTTGCGATAACGATTATATAAAGGAGCTTAACAAAAAATATAGGGGAAAAGATAGCGAGACAGACGTCTTGTCATTCCCGCTTTACGATTTTTCGTCCGAAGAGCTTTTTGGAAATTATGACACCGTTCCTCTTGGCGATATCGTCATATCAATAGAACGCGCAAAAGTACAGGCGAAAGAGCTTGGGAATACTTTTCTTACAGAAATAGCTTTCCTTGCTATTCACTCAACTCTCCACCTCTTAGGCTATGATCACGAAAGAGGAGCGGAGGATGAGGAAGCACAGTGCTCGGCGCAAAGAGAAATAATTTCTACTCTCGAAATATAAGGGAATTTTAAGATGAAAAAAACAGGATTTATAGCAATAGTAGGACGTCCTAACGTTGGAAAATCAACTCTCCTTAACGCAATACTCGGCGAAAAAATTGCAATAGTTTCAAAAAAACCTCAGACTACAAGAAACAGAATAACCGGTATACATACAACGGGTGAAAATCAGTATGTTTTTCTCGATACACCTGGAATGCACAAGCCCAGAACCCGTCTTGGCGATTTTATGGTTAAGACGGTTAGCCAGACGCTCGGCGGGGTTGACAGCGCGATACTCGTTGTTGAGCCAAGAGAGAGCGTTGGCGATATAGAAGCCGAAATAATAAAAAGACTTAAGCAGGACGGCATGAGCGCTATTCTCGTTATTAACAAGATTGATGCGTTCAGAGCGCCCGCTATTGCGAAAACTATTGCTGCATATGCAGAGGTGTTTGATTTTGATGCCGTTGTACCGGTTAGTGCAAAATCAGGAAAGGGCATAGACATAATAATAAACGAGTGCGAACGTTATCTTTATGAGAGCGATTGGCTTTTCCCATCCGACATTGTAACCGATCAGCCTGAGCGTCAGATTGCTGCGGAAATAATAAGAGAAAAGCTTCTGAGAAATCTCGACGAAGAAATTCCTCACGGAACAGCCGTTACCATTGAGGAGTGGCGCGAGGGGCGCGGTAAGGTTTCGATAAGAGCTGAAATATATTGTGAAAAAGCATCTCACAAAGGAATTATTATCGGAAAAGGTGCGGCTTGTATAAAAAAAATAGGCACGCAAGCGAGAGAAGATATAGAAAAAATGCTTGATACAAAAGTATTTTTAGACCTTTACGTAAGAGTGAAGGAAAATTGGCGCGACAGCAATTTTAATATTTCCGATTTTGGATATAAGGAAGAGGAATAATGCTTTTTGAGGTTCGTGGCCTTGTTATAAGGACTGTTGATATTAAGGAAACAGACAGACTCGTTACCATATTTACCGAAGAGAGAGGAGCGATAAGCGCCCTTGCAAGAGGTGCCAGATCCTTAAAAAGCCGCAAGCTTGCCGCTACTATGCAGTTTTGCTACGGTAATTACGTTATTTATCAGCAGGGCGATAAGCTTTGGATAAAGGAAGCGGAGCTTATCGAAAGCTTCTTTGATATACGAAAAACGATAGAAGGCCTTGCGCTTTCGAATTACGTTGCTGAGGTGTTGTCGGACGTTGCGGTTGAGGAAGCCGAGTCGGATCTTTTACGCCTTTCGCTGAACACTCTTTACGCTATTGCAAAGGGTAAGTATTCGTTAAGCAAAATAAAGGCGGTTTTTGAAATTCGAACAGCATCTATAATCGGATTTATGCCTGATGTTATATCATGCCATAAATGTCACGGTAAGGAAGGCGATTTCTTCTTTGACATAATGGGCGGTGTTATAGAATGCCGTGACTGTCGGGATAAAGCCATACTCGAGCGCGCTATCCCTGAAGATCCGCATGAATCGAAAATAATAACTATTCTTTCTCCCGGAGCTAAAGATGCAATGGGATACTCAATATATTCTCCTCTTGAGAAGGTTTTTTCCTTTAACCTCTCGGACGATGATATGCGTCTTTTCTCGAGAGCCGCGGAAGAATATTTATTAAACCAGATAGGACACTCATATAAGTCGTTAGATTTTTATAAGGATGTTGAGCGCTGAATTTTGCCAAAGGATGAGGAAAAGTAATGCATTTTTCTGAAAAAACGTTAAGAACTCTTGAGTTCGATAAAATAATAGACATGCTTGTTGACTGTGCAGCCACCGAAGGCGCAAAGGCAAGAGCGCGTACACTTGTTCCGTCGGACGATTACGATCTGGTGCTTGAAAGGCAACTAAAAGCTGACGATGCGAAAAGGCTGATAAATGCAAAAGGATATCCTTCCTTTTCTGCGGGGGAGAGAGTTTGTTCTTCGGCAGACCGCGCGTATAAGGGCGCACAGCTTTCACCGGTTGAGCTTTTAGAAATTGCCTCGCTCTTCAGATCCGCCAGAGCGCTTTCTGATTACATCAGCACGGACAAGCCGTTTTCTACCTCACTCGACCCTGTTTTTTCACGTCTTATAGAGAATAGACCGCTCGAGAATAAAATATCGCGGACTATATTATCGGAGGATATGATCGCTGATGAGGCGAGCCCCGAGCTTGCCGAAATAAGACGGAAGATTAAAAATACTAACAATAAAATCAAGGACACTCTTCAAAGCTTTATGGGCGGTGTCAGACTTAAGTATTTGCAGGAAAACATCGTAACCATGCGTAACGGCAGATACGTAGTTCCGGTAAAGAGCGAGTATAGAAACGAATTATCCGGTCTTGTACACGACACCTCAAGCTCCGGCGCGACTCTTTTCGTTGAGCCAATGTCTATCGTTCAAGCTAATAATGAGTTAAGAGAGCTGAACGCAGCAGAGGAGCACGAAATTGACAGGATTTTATCCGCTTTGTCAGCGGAGTGTGCGGAGGCATCATCTGCAATAAGCTTGAATTATCATAATATTACAGACATCGCCTTTTATTTTGCCGTGGCAACTCTTGCAAACAATATGAAAGCGGAGAAGCCTAGTATCGTAAGCTATCCCTTGATCAGCCTAAAACGCGCGCGTCATCCGCTTATTTCGCGCGATAAGGTTGTACCGATAGACGTTTCTCTTGGCGATGGATATAAAACGCTGGTAATTACAGGTCCAAACACCGGCGGAAAAACCGTAACCCTTAAGACAATGGGACTTTTTGCGCTTATGACGCAATCGGGGCTGCAAATACCCGCAAGCGAAGGCTCCGTCATGGGTATTTTTTCGGAGATACTTGTTGATATAGGCGATGAACAGAGCATTGAGGCATCTCTCTCTACCTTTTCATCTCATATGGTCAACGTGGCGGATATTTTGAAGCGCGTAGGGAACGGCTCACTAGTGCTGTTTGATGAGCTTGGCTCGGGTACGGATCCCATTGAGGGTGCCGCGCTCGCAACAGCGATTCTCGAGCGTACGAAGGAAAACGGAGCGCTTTCGGCGGCAACTACTCACTATTCCGAGCTTAAGGTGTATGCGCTTGAGACAGAAGGGGTACAGAATGCATCTTGCGAATTTGATGTTGAAACGTTAAGACCGACATATAAGCTCGTGGTTGGCACACCCGGAAAATCTAATGCATTTGCAATTTCCGAGAGACTTGGCATTTCAGAGCAGATAATAGATAGAGCAAAAAAACTTATAGAACGCGATAATAAGCGTTTTGAAGACGTTATAGAACGTCTTGATACAAACCGTATTGAGATGGAAAAGGAACGCGATAGAGCCGAACAAATGCGCTCTGAATACGAAGCTTTTAAGGCGAAGGCTGAAGCCGAGCTTAAAGAGAAAATTGCAAAAAGTGAGGATGAAATTCAAAAACAGACCCTTAAAGCAAGGCAGATTTTGGACAGTGCGAGAGCATCGAGCGAGTTTATATTCCGTCAGCTTGAAGAGTTGAAAAAACAAGAGGATAAGGATCGTCGCAACGAAATGATGAATTACGCAAGAGAAGAAATGCGTAAAAGATTTCGTGAGAGCGAGAGTCTTATGGAGGGCATATCTATTAAAGATATATCTCTTGATGAGGACTATAAGCTTCCAAGACCCCTCAAGGTAGGGGATAAGGTCTTTCTAACCACTATATCAAAAGAGGGCGTTGTCACAGCTCTAGCTGATAAGAAGGGGCAAATATCTGTTACCTCAGGTATTCTCAAAACCAAGGTGACAGAGGACAAGATACGTTTAATAGTTGACGGTATAAAATACGTTTCAAGAGAAACGCCCAAGGTTAATGAAGGCAAGGTCAAAAAGACTGTCAACTCTTCGTTCAAGCCCGAAATTGACGTAAGGGGAATGATAGGCGACGATGCGTGGTTTGTTGTTGATAAGTATATTGATGATGCCGTGCTTATGAATATTCCCACAGTCAGAATAATTCACGGTAAGGGTACGGGTGCGCTTCGAGCTGCACTTTGGAAATATTTCAAGTCTGATAGGCGAATTAAGTCTTACCGTCACGGAGAATATGGCGAAGGAGATGCGGGTGTTACCGTTTTAACACTCGGATAAAGTATGCTTTTAGTTAATTATACCATTGATTCTGATAAGGATAAGGTGCTTTTCAATATCAAAGATAATGACCGCGTAGTAGCAGAAGAAGCCTACGATACATCTAAAGGAAAGCCTAAAATGCATATAAAATCAAAAGGAAAGCTCTTGAAGATCAAGTGCGAGATGACCGAGCTTCCTACTAAAGATAATGCGTTTCTTGAAGGTACTTATTTTATAGGTACTCTTACTCAAAAAAATAATACTACAGCCCTTCGCGGTCTTATATTAACAGCACCGATTTATCACACGATTATTTTGGCTTGGTTGGCTATTATAATATGCCAGGCAATTATCGTGGGTGGTATTCCTTTGACGGCGATTTTTCTGGTTTTATTTGACCTTATAATGTTCAAGAATGAGTTTTCAAAGCAACCGATTATAAAACGGTATATATTCCGCGCATTGAAAATTACGTATAAATCAGAAATTGAAAACAGGGAGTCAAGAATATGAATTTTCAAACTACTGTTTTTCATGGCTATGAATGTCTTGAATTTTCGTTTATGGGGCGGAGTGCTAAATTAGTCAAGCCCGATACAGCTTCAAACGGCAAATGGGCATTAAAAACAGAATATTTTGGTCACTTTCCCGAAACAGAGCTTGAGCTTCTTAAAAGGGGATACCACATCGCATACAACGAGAATGAAAACCGCTGGGCAGAGGAGTCTGATTTGAAAACAAAGGGCGAATTTGTGAAGTTTGTTTCCGAAAAATTCGGGCTGGATAAGCGATGTGTGCTTATTGGTATGAGCTGCGGTGGACTTTATGCAGTGAAGCTCGCAGCACTTTATCCCGAGCTTGTCAGAGGCATGTACCTGGATGCTCCCGTAATGAATCTTTTGAGTTGTCCATGCGCTCTTGGAAAGAGTGAGGTGTCTTTGTACGATGAATATTATTCGGTAACAGGTCGAACAATCAGCGAAATGCTGTCTTACAGAGATAATCCGATTGATAAGATGAACGTGTTATTGGAGCACAAGATTCCGATAGTTCTTGTAGCGGGAGGCTCCGACGAGGTTGTTCCTTATTCGGAAAACGGTGAAAATCTTGAAAGATATTACAATAAATACGGCGGAGAAATCTCCGTGTTTATTGATCCTGAGCGTAAGCATCACCCTCACGGACATAAGGACGTTAAAATTATCTGCGATATTATTGATACCTTTTAACTAAAAGAGCTGCTGAAACCGGCAGCTCTTTTTCTGCCTTGTAATATACCCTGTATTTTACATTTTAGGCATAAAGTGCATTTGACTTTCTTAACCAAATATGGTATAATGTATTACGCAAAGGATGCTTTTGCTACCTTTGGATAGTACAAGAGATTTTTGTATATAGGAGGTGATTTTACAGTTTTAGGGAGACGTCCCAAAATAAAGGAAAGGAATTATTACGTTTATGAAAAAAATCATCAGCACGTTTTTAATTTGCTTATCATTTGTGACTGTATTTTCAGTTACTTCCTCGGCTGCTACAACTCATACGGTGAAAAAAGGCGATACAATGTGGAAAATAGCCGTAACCTATCAGGTAGGCCTCTCTGAACTTGCCTCGGCAAACCCACAGATAAAGAACACCGCACTTATATATCCGGGCGATGTTATCAACATTCCAACCGTCGACGGTAGCGTTACAAGCTATGAAAAAGAGGTTGTAAGACTTGTAAACGTAGAAAGAACGAGCAGAGGACTTAAGGCACTTGAGCAGGATTGGCAGCTCTCCAGGGTCGCGAGATATAAGTCACAGGACATGAAGGATAATTCATATTTTTCACACACAAGTCCTACCTATGGTTCGCCGTTTAATATGATGAAGAGCTTTGGAATATCTTACCGTACGGCTGGCGAGAATATTGCAAGAGGACAAAAAACACCTGCCGCCGTTGTAAATGCCTGGATGAATTCATCAGGCCACAGAGCAAATATACTTAATTCGTCATTCACGCATATCGGCGTAGGGTACGTTGCCGATGAAAATTACTGGACACAGATGTTTATCGGTAGATAATAGTAAGGGCTGAGTCATTAAATGGCTCGGCCCCAATGCTATATTATCATTTTACCAATATATTTTTAATAATGCTCTTGACAAACGTACATAAAAGTGGTAGAATATATAAGTAAAAACGCTGATGTGGCTCAGTTGGTAGAGCAGTTGATTCGTAATCAACAGGTCAGGGGTTCAAGTCCCCTCATCAGCTCCAGAAGAGCACTTCGTTACGAGGTGCTCTTTTAACTCTATGTTGATTTTTGAGGGAATTATGGACTTATGTAATCTATCTGTAATAAAATCGGTAATGGCCGATGCAGGAATCACATTCCGCAAGGAATTTGGTCAGAACTTTCTTATTAACAGAATGATACCCGAGCAGATAGCTGATAACTGCGCCGATACAGAGGATAGAATGATCCTCGAGATCGGTCCCGGCATTGGCTGCCTTACACAAGAGCTGGCAATGAGGTACAAGAAGGTAGTAGCAGTTGAGATAGATCGCGGACTTATTCCCGTACTTTCGAAAACTCTTGCCGATTTTGACAATATCACAATCATTAATGACGATATTATGAAGGTCGATCTTCGCGCGCTGATAGATGAGTATTCTGAAGGTATGCCCGTATCCGTTTGCGCAAATCTTCCTTATTATATCACAACTCCGATACTTATGCGGCTTCTAGAGTCGGACGTAAAGCTTTCGTCCATCACGGTAATGGTACAGAACGAGGTTGCCACTCGACTCGCGGCGAAGGAGGGAAGCGCGGATTACGGCGCAATAACCGCCGTTCTGGGTTATTACGGAAGCGTGCGCAGACTCTTTAAGGTTTCGGCGGGGTGCTTCGTACCTGCACCAAAGGTGGACAGCGCCGTTGTTCGTATAGACCTATA
Source organism: Eubacteriales bacterium (assembly GCA_045595265.1). Taxonomy (GTDB): domain Bacteria; phylum Bacillota; class Clostridia; order Oscillospirales; family CAG-272; genus UBA1740. The sequence goes on along the minus strand of JAZOAA010000023.1, from coordinate 27,582 downwards.
TGATAAGCCGCCGTTTGAAATAAAGGATGAAAAGCTCTTCTTCAACCTTATTAAAGCCGCGTTTGAGATGAGAAGAAAAACTCTCCAGAACGCTATTTCTGCAAAGCTCCCCGTTTACTCTAAAGAACAGATTACCGAAGCTATTGTCGCTATCGGTAAGGACGAGAAGGTCAGAGGAGAGCGCCTATCGACCGAGGATTTTGCAAATCTTGCAAATTATTTGTCTGAAAACTAATAAAAACGCAGCGTTTATACGCTGCGTTTTTATTATACATTATGTTCTTTTATAAAACGCTTTATATCCTTGAGCAAAGTAATATCAGCATCTGTTACAGAAGAGTACTCCCCCAGATTTAACAAATATCGGGGATCAATATTGAGTATCTGACAAATCCTGCGGAGCTGGTCCATATTAGGTTCCTGAATGTCACGTTCTATTTTAGAATAATTGGACTGATTCATGGGAATAAGATTTGCCATATCGCGCTGCGATAAATCCATATCTTCTCTTGCATCGCGTATTTTCTTACCAACATTCATCGTTTCTTCCCCTTATATGCTTTTTTGTTCATTTTAATTATAGCATTTTTAACTAAAACTATTGACAAACAGTTAAAAAGGGTATATAATATTCTCGCTGAGTTAAAATATAACTCAAAAATCAAAAAAGGAGGATTATCAAATGCTTAAGATTACAAAGAAGGCTGCACAGCACGTTGCTAGTATGTCCGGTTGCGGTAAGATGACTGACCATTCTTGCGGTATTCGTGCAAAAATGGGCTAATATTGCCGGCATAATGCTAACATAAATCCGCCAGGCAGGTTTTTGCATATCTGGCGGATTTACATTTTTGAATATAGGAAAAATAAAAATATGAAATTCGAAAAATTCAAAATTTTTAATGACGAAACGCTGGGAAGAATTTTTGTTCCTGACGAAATCAACTACGAAAATGTAAAAGCCACACATGTTTCTCCTTTTCATGGAAGAGCAGTTGCGATAAAAGCAGGCGATTATAACTGGATAAACGTAAAAGGAGGTGGCTGGAACTATAACGGTCCTCAAATTTATATTTCCACCAAAGACGAAGAGTTAATTTTCGGTTTGTATCCATCCTCCTCTGCCATAAGAGAATTAGAAGTAAGCCGCAAAATAGAAAAGATTTCAGATAGATTTCCAAAGGTATTATATTATAAAAAAATATCTGATTTCCTGTTGCCGAAAAAATATGATTTCCTTAAAAATATAAAATTCAGCAACGGAGCATTAGTTTCGCCGTGTATTATTTATACAAAGTTAAAGTGCCCTTTTCGCGTGGCAGATTTAATGTATCTCACCGAAAACGAAAAAGAATCTGTTATAAAATATTGTTGTGATTATTGGGGAATATCTGTTGACGAGTATCCAAATAGATTCACTAGGGAACTGGCAAAAAGCGTTGCAATACTGCACAAAAATCATTTTATAAACGACACTCTTGATTACGGCAACGTAACCATGCTGGCAGAAGTAGTTGACTATGAGTGGCTAACAGCGCCTGACATTATGCTTTTTGACGGAACCGACGGAACACAGATTCCCAACGAACGTAAGGAAAAAGAAGTTCTATACGGAGCAGAGATATGTCTTCAGCTAAGAGCGCTTTTGTTAAAAGAATATAATTTATTTGACATTTATGATACTTTTATTGAAGAATATAATGTTATAAATCCGGAATTTATAAACCAAAGCGTTCGTATACAAAAAATATTAAACAAAGAGGCATTTATATTATGATAAGCGTAGATGAAATCTTCATACCAAACTGGATTTCCTGTCATACATATTTTTTCGGAAAAAAAGAAAGCAGAACTTACATTTCAAATGAAAAAAGCCACGAATATATTCAGTTAGACGGCATATCCAGCGATTTATGGAAGCTGCTATATGATAGGGTTTGTGACGAGGAACTTGCTGATTTTGCTGAGAAAAACGGAGTAGCGGAGCAAGTTTATGATTTTATTGATTCTCTCGCAGAACAAGGCCTTATTGTTTTCAAAAAAAGCGAACAACAGTTAAGTACAAGCTATGCACCGGTTTGCGACGATATCGCCACCTCGGGGGAGGAAACCTCATTTATCGAGCAAATGCAAACATGGCTTTTTAAGAACAAGTTTATGTTTTCGCTGTTCTTTGAGCTTACGTATCGCTGTAACCTAAAATGCGTACATTGCTACAATCCCAAGCACATGAACAATGTGGAAATTGATTACGACATGTGTAAAAAAGCAATAGACGATGCTTATGAAATGGGTTGCTTTCGTATAACTTTTTCGGGCGGAGAATCTTCTCTTCATTCTCGCTTTTTAGACCTTATAAAATATGCAAGAAGTAAGCACATTTCGGTGGAAATATTTACTAACGGTCAAGTTTTTGCGGATAACGAAAAACTGTATACCGAAGTAAAGGAGTTATTTCCGTATAGAATTTGCGTAAGCCTTTATAGTACAAATGAAAAAACACATGACAGAGTAACAGACATCGAGGGATCATTCAAAAAGACATATTCGCTGATAGACAAAATGAAAGGCGATAATTTGAATGTTCAAATCAAAAACTTTTTGCTTAATTTCAATTGCATGGATTGTATAAAAGTTAAGGAATATGCTGCTGAAATAGGCGCAACTTCAATTGCCGATATATCTTTGATTCCCACTATTGAAGGTAACAAAAAGACGATGAAATTTCTCCTTTCAGAAGATGAGTTGTTCGAACTTTACACTAATCCGAACTCGCCACTATATCTCGATGAAAAATTCAAGCCTCTTGATATAACAAACATAGCAGACTCAACACCGTGTCTCGGCGGATATACAGGGCTTACTGTTACACCTAACGGAGAGGTGGTAATTTGCGTATCTTTACCGTATTCTGTTGGAAACCTAAATGAAAAATCCATGGAAGATATATGGCAAGCCGCAATGGAAAAAGATAAAGCCAGCCGTCTTTATAAATGGCATCAAGTTACTTTGGCAGACTGCAAAGAATGTTATAAAGAGGATTACTGCGCCTTTTGTAATTATTGTCCGGGAATGGGGTATCTTGAAAACGGTTATTTGAAACGCTCTGATGTACAGTGCTTACAGGCAAAAACAAAAATGAAAGCATATTACCATTTGAAGAATAAATAACACTATGTTTTGTTGTTTGTTATGAATATAGTAAATAGGTAAAATCTTATCTTTTGAATAAAAATAGACCTTGCCGTGTTTAAGAAAGCAAGGTCGTTTTTTGTACTTATTCGCTCCAATTAAGAGAGCGCTCAACTGCGCGTCTCCATCTGTTTAGGAGAGCTTCTCTTGATTTTTCTTCCATATTTGGAGTAAATGTTTTTGATATTTTTCTATTCTCTTTGATTTCATCGAGAGAAGAATAGAATCCGGTTGCAAGTCCTGCAAGGTATGCTGCACCCAGAGCGGTTGTTTCCACACATTCAGGACGTTCTGTCGGAACTCCGAGTATATCTGCCTGGAACTCTAAAAGTAGGTTGTTTGCCGAGGCGCCGCCGTCAACTGCGAGTGCCGAAATCTTAATATTCGCCGTCTTTTCCATAAGATCGATTACGTCTGCGGTCTGATACGCCATTGACTCGAGAGTAGCTCTTATGATGTGATATTTATTTGTAGCACGTGTAATACCGATAATAATTCCTCTGGCATACGGATCCCACCAAGGAGCGCCGAGACCGGAGAATGCGGGAACGACTAGAATACCGCCCGAATCCGAAACCTTTTTGGAATAATATTCGCTGTCGGCAGCAGAATCTATGATTTTAAGCCCGTCGCGCAGCCATTGCAACGCAGCACCGCAAACAAAAACCGAGCCCTCAAGTGCATATGTGACCTTGCCGTCAAGTCCCCAAGCGATAGTCGTCAGAAGCCCTGAGTCCGTAATATAAGGTTCCGAGCCTGTATTCATCAGTAAAAATCCGCCCGTACCGTAGGTGTTCTTTAATTCTCCTTCGTTAAATCTGCATTGACCGAAGAGCGCTGCCTGCTGATCTCCTGCAACACCCGCAATAGGAAGAGAAGCACCGAATATCGCAGGGTCTGTGTAGCCGAATATATGCGAGGAGGGGGAGACATCCGGAAGGATTGACTCGGGTATATTAAAGAGCTTAAGTAGATCCTCATCCCACTTAAGTGTATTTATATTAAAGAGCATAGTACGTGACGCGTTTGAGTAGTCGGTAGCGTGTACCTTTCCTCCCGTCATATTATAAATTAACCACGTGTCGATTGTTCCAAAACAAATCTCGCCTCTTTCTGCTCTCTTTCTCACACCTTCAACGTTTTCGAGAATCCACGCGATTTTGGTGGCAGAGAAATATGGGTCTATAAGCAGCCCTGTTTTTGATCTTATCATTTCGCCATAACCGTCCGCCTCAAGTTTTTTGCAGAAATCTGCGGTTCTTCTGCATTGCCAAACGATTGCGTTATATACGGGCACACCCGTCTTTTTGTCCCAAAGAACAATCGTTTCTCTCTGGTTAGTTATACCTATTCCGGCGATCTCATCCCAGTTAGCACCAATTTTGAGAAGCGCCTCCGTAACAGCAGACATCTGCGTTGACCATATCGTCATCGGGTCATGCTCGACCCAGCCTTCCTTGGGGAAAATCTGGGCAAATTCTCTTTGAACAAGGCTTGCGATTCTTCCGGATTTTTCAAAAAGAATACATCTTGAGCTTGTTGTGCCTTGGTCAAGAGCCATAATGTATTTTTTCATCACGTAAACCTCTCGTTAGTTAAAAATTTTCATATCAATTATAACAAAAATATATTTTATTGTCAACTTTTCCTTGAATATTCGCTTGGTGCATATCCAGTAATAAGCTTAAACTCTCTGCTAAAATGATAAACGCTTGAAAAACCGCATGATTTAGATATCTTACCGATAGAGCTTATGCCCTCGCTTAATAATTTTTTTGCGTTTTCTATCCTTAGATTAAGTATATACTGCTTTGGTGTGGTTCCGTATTCTTGCTTAAACAGCCGTCTGAAATAAACCTCGCTTACTTTCGCTCTTTGCGCAAGTAGCGTATTTGTTAAAAGTGGGTTGTGTATATTCTCGTAAATAAAATTGATTGAGCCTGAAAGCACCGGATTTATTGGTACGTTTTCTTTACACAACCTTGACAGCATATCGTAAAGTATAGAAAAGAGCTTTGCTTGGTCGTTTCCGCTAAGCCATAAAGCACGCATTTTTTCAAAACTACTTATGTAAACCTGTGGATTTTTAATTTTGATTTCAAGAAATTCCTCGGTTATTGGTTTTTCGGTTAAAAAATTTATTATTGGAAAATTGCCGCCTTCTTCGTTGTAAAGCGTGTAGTTTTGACCCTGAGGCAATATAACTGCGCGGTTTTTGTCAGAAACGGTTTTCTTTCCGTCATTATTATAGACGATAACTCCGTCATCGGTACAAAATGATATGGCATAGCTTGGTCGATTTACTATTTTCAAAAATCTATCCTTGCTTGTCGGAATTGTAAATACGCCCAAAACAGAGGTAATAACCGCATTTTTCAACTGCATAAGCTCACCAACCTTTCTACATATTATTTTATCGCATATCTTGAAAATATTCAATATTTTTTCGAAAAAAGTATCGAAAATGTTAAATAATTTTGTTTTTACTATTGCCTTAATCGAAAAAAAGGAATATAATCAAATTAATCATTGCTTGGAGGTGACTTTTATGGCATTTACTGATAATAAAAAACCGATGCTTGTTTCTATGGTTACCGAGACTGAGATAAAGTCTGCGCTTGCATACATAGCAAATTCAATATATGGCGGTGCTGATGCTTTGGGCTTTGGTCTTGGATTTTTGAAAAAGGAGTATAGAAACGAAGAGGATCTTGACCGCATCTTTTCAGCCTGTGCGGGAAAACCTGTATATCTTTACTCTTATCCCGAGGTTGAAAGCACTGCATTTTCGCACGAGGAATGCGCGAAATATCTTCTTTTTGCCGCTAAATGTGCAGCAAAATACGGAGTGGTACTTTGTGATATTATGTGTGATATGTTTGGTAAGGTTCCCAGCGGATTTTCTGATGATGAAGCTGTGATAAAAAAGCAAATGCAGCTTGCCGACAAGATTCATGAGCTCGGATGCGAGGTTTTGTATTCTGTGCATCATATCGAATTTCTTGGCGAAAAAGAAATAATAAGACAAGCAAGAGAGCAGGTAAGACGAGGCGCCGATGTTGTAAAAATCGTTACAAAAGCAAACAGCAGAGAAGAGCTTATTTCAAATATTGATATTATAACAAAAATCAAAGAAGAGATCGATGTTCCTCTGCTTTATCTTTCAAGCGGAAAGTATTCCTATACCGTAAGACAGGTTGGTATTGCTTTCGGTGTTGATATTTGTCTTTGTGTTGAGCATTATAACGAGCTTACCAATAAGATACAGCCTTCGCTGAAGGCATCAAGAGCTATAAGAGATAATTTAATTATTGTAGATTGAGGTGATAATTATGAATTTCAATTTTGAAGGTAAGGTTGCGGTAATCTCAGGGGCGGCTTCAGGAATGGGACTCCTATTTGCTGAAAATTTTGCATCGCTTGGCGGTGATGTGGTTCTGTGCGACGTAAACGAAGCCGCACTTTACGAAAAGACTAATTCTATTAACGCAAAAGGCGCGGGGCGCGCCGTGGGAGCTGTTTGCGACGTGCGTGATTACTCTCAAGTTTGTGCTGCGAGGGATAAAGCTATTACTGAATTTGGCAGAATAGACGTTATGGCGAATTTTGCTGGTGGAACAGCTGTCAGAATGTGTAAAGTAGACAGGGAGGCATATCCCGAATTTCCCGATGTACCTATTGATGTGTATGATTGGGGTATAGATGTAAACCTTAAAGGTCCGTTTTATTTCGCACACGCTGTTGCAAAACAAATGAGAGAGCAAAGGAGCGGTCTTATAATAAATATCGGTTCTATAACGGGAGCAGAGGGAGACGGATACGGTATGGATTATCCTACCTCTAAGGCGGGCCTCATGTACGGACTTACAAAATCTATTGCACAGTTTGGTGCAAATCACGGAATCAGATGCGTTTGCGTATCTCCGGGACCGGTACTTACACGAGCTGCTATGGCAAATATGAAAACACTTCTTGGCAGGGCGGCAGATCCTCAGGAAATAGTAGACCTATGCTTGTTTATAGCATCGGACAAAGGGCAGTTTATAAATGGCGAAAACATAATGATAGACGGCGGTAGAAACGCTATGAACAGGAGATCATAATGACGAAACCGACGTTTTTAGACTATGAGAAACCGCTTCTTACCTGTATGTTACAAGCGGAAAATCCCGATAGAATAAAGCATCTTATCAACTGTTCGATATCCAATGGTGCGGAGGCTTTTGGTATGCAGTTCTGCCGTATGAAATCGGAATTTCGTAAACCCGAAATATACCGCCAGCTTTTTTGCAGTAGCTGATGGATGTCCAACCTACGTTACGAACTATCGCTATTGCGAAAACGAGGGAAAAAACGATGATATACTTGCTAACGAGCTTCTTGAGCTTGCGGATTGCGGTGCCACCCTATGTGACGTTATGGGAGATATCTTCGATCATTGCACGGGTGAACTCACAAAGGATGCTGTCGCTGTAAAAAAGCAGATGTATCTTATCGATAAGTTGCGTCCTCTCATATATTTGAGTTTACTCCGGCGGAACAGGTGATGGAAATTGCACTAGAGCATAAAAGACGAGGCGCGGATATTTCGAAGATAGTAACAGGCGCTCAAAATATGACAGAGCAGATAGAGAATCTTCGCATAATAAATATGCTGAAAGAAAATCTCGGTATTCCGTTCCTCTTCCTTTCCGGCGGTGAGTGCCATCTTTCGAGACGCATTGGCGGTGCGCTTGGCAATTGCATGTCACTTTGCGTCTATGAACACGATGAGTTTTCTACGAAAGCACAACCGCTTCTTCGTGATATGAAGATCATTCGTGATTGTTTGGAGAAAACTTAATATGTTTTACAAAGAGGTTTCGGATATATTTCGATTGAAAATACCGTTCGATAACATATATACTTCCGTGTTCCTAATAAAATCCTCGGAAGGTCCTATTCTTATTGACTGTGCTACTACGGCTGAAGACGTGGATGAATATATCATACCGGCATTAAGACTGATGGGATATGCTCCTTCCGATATACGATGCTTGGTTTTGACCCACAGCCACAGTGACCACGCAGGCGGTTTGCCGCGATTATTAGAGCTTACGCCAAATATTGAAATTATTAGAAACGCAAAGGAAATTTCTAAAGAACTTTCGGTATATTCCTTGCCTGGACATACACTTGATTCGGTAGGCGTGCTTGATAAGCGCTCGAAGACGTTGATTTCCGGAGATGGATTACAGGGAGCTGGAGTTGATAAATACAGATGCTCCTTGCAGAGCAAGGAAGAATATTACAAAACTCTTTCTAAAATAAAAGATGACAATGAAATAGAATGTATATTATTCTCACATGAATATGAGCCATGGCTTAGTAATAAGGCTGTTGGAAGGCAGGATATAGAAAACTGCTTGATTCAATGCAAAAAATATATTTAGTTGGAGTGAATATGAAAGCAATAGTAATTTGTAAAGAAGATCAAAGCCTACGTTATAATGACGTGCCGAACCCTGTGCTGAAGTTAGGCGAGGTGATGATTGAAGTATATGCGGCTGCTATAAACCGCGCTGACCTTTTGCAGAGAGAGGGGAATTATCCGCCACCTCCGGGATGCCCGGAGTGGCCCGGACTTGAGGTTGCGGGTATTATTAAAGAAGTTGCCCCCGATGTAACTCGCTGGAAGGTCGGAGATAAGGTATGTGCGCTTCTTGGTGGAGGCGGATATGCCGAGTACGTCAGTGTTACTGCTGAGATGGTAATGCCTATTCCAAAGGGCCTTAGCTTTGTTGAGGCAGCGGCTATCCCTGAGGTTTATATGACCGCATATTTGAATCTATTTTATGTAGGTGATGCAAAGCCGGGGGAAACTCTTCTTATGAATGCGGGCGCAAGTGGTCTTGCAAGTGCGGTTATTCCGATGGCAAAAGCGTTTGGACTTCGCGTTATAACTACAGTTCTGGGTGAAGAAAAGGTAAAAGAAGTATCTTATCTTAAGGTAGACCGAGTTGTTGACACTACGAAAGAGGATATTGCTGAGGTGCTTCGCGAAGAGGAGCAAAACGGAACTCCCGTAGATATCGCAATAGACTGTCTTGCAGGCGAGGAGCTTGGAAGATGCCTTAAATATGTTGCAAGAGGCTGCCGTTGGATTCAGATTGCAAGCCTTGCGGGTGATATTTCTGCCGTTGATTTTAGAAACGTATTCGTTAAGAATATTCGTATAATAGGCAGCACCCTCAGAAGTAAAACTCCCGAGGAAAAAGGACATCTCTTAAACGAGCTTGTTGGAAAAACCTGGTGCAAGTTTGAAAACGGAGAAATGAAGCTCAAGATTTATAAAACATTCCCGATAGAAGAGGCTGATGAAGCACAACAGGTGCTTTACAGAGGTGAAAATGTAGGCAAGGTTTTTCTTACAGTTAAAGACGAGGCATTTACCGTTTGTTAAATAAGAAAGAGTCGATTTGGATTTTGATTTTTCCATCTCGGCTCTTCTTTATTAATTATTAAATTCTTGCAACACCCGTTTCTTTTGCCGCTTTGATAACCGCTGCGGCGACAACCGATGCTACGTTTTTGTCAAGTGCGGAGGGTATGATGTTTTCCTCGTTAAGCTCGTTTTCGGGAATGAGGGATGCTAACGCATAAGAGGTTGCAGCCTTCATTTCCTCGTTTATTGAGCTTGCTCTGCAATCAAGTGCGCCACGGAAGATACCGGGGAATGCGAGGACGTTGTTTATCTGGTTCGGGAAGTCGGAGCGACCTGTGCCAATGACTCTTGCTCCCGCCTTTTTTGCAAGGTCAGGCATAATTTCGGGTGTGGGATTTGCCATAGGGAAAACTATCGCATCTTCAGCCATAGATTTTACCATATCCCCCGAGACAATTCCGGGGGCTGAAACACCGATAAATACATCAGAGCCACGCATAGCATCTGCAAGTGTTCCTGTGAGTCCTTCTTTGTTTGTTATCTCTGCAATTGCCTTGTGAGCTTCCGAGAGTGACTCGTCACCTTTAGAGATGATGCCGAATCTGTCAACCATTATAAGATTTTTTACACCGACGTTAAGGAGATGTCTGCCGATAGCGCAGCCCGCAGCCCCCGCGCCGTTAATAACTACCTTGACCTTTGCAATATCCTTCTTAACAACCTTAAGCGCATTAATAAGCGCTGCCGCAACAACAATGGCAGTTCCGTGCTGGTCATCGTGAAATACGGGAATGTCACAGACCTCTTTAAGCCTTTTTTCAATCTCAAAGCAACGGGGAGCGGCAATGTCCTCAAGGTTTATACCGCCAAAGCTGCCCGAAATAAGCTCGACGGTTCTTACGATTTCGTCAACGTCTTTAGAGCGAATGCAAAGTGGGAATGCGTCAACGTCGGCAAAGGCCTTAAACAGTGCGCATTTTCCCTCCATAACAGGCATACCTGCTTCAGGTCCAATGTCGCCAAGACCTAGCACAGCAGTTCCGTCGGTAATAACCGCAACAAGGTTGTTTCTTCGCGTCAGCTCGTAGGATTTATTAACGTCCTTTTCGATTTCAAGACAAGCCTCGGCAACTCCCGGGGTGTAGGCAAGTGAGAGGTCCTCTCTTGTCTCAATGGGCGCGCGGGAGATTACCTCGATTTTTCCGTTCCATTCGTAATGCTTTTTTAGTGATTCTTTTCTGATGTCCATTTTGTGTTCCTTAAATCATTTCTTCGGGGTGAAATAGTTCGTTAAATTCTTCTTCCGTCAAATATCCAAGCTGCAGCGTTGCTTCCTTCAGCGTCAGACCTTTCTCATGAGCAAGCTTTGCGACTCTTGCCGCGTTTTCGTAGCCAATATGCGGGCTTATAGCGGTAACAAGCATGAGCGAGCGCTCAAGGTTATTTTTCATTTTTTCTTTGTTAGCTTTTATTCCCGTGACACAGTTGGTTCTGAACGATCGGATAGCATCGGTGAGAAGTCGGCATGACTGCAGAAAATTGTATATTAAAACAGGCATATAGACGTTAAGCTCGAAATTACCCTGTGATGCTGCAATGCCAATAGTAACGTCGTTGCCCATTACCTGTGCTGCCACCATGGTTAGAGCCTCGCACTGTGTGGGATTTACCTTTCCGGGCATGATAGATGAGCCGGGTTCGTTTTCGGGGATGGTAATTTCTCCAAGTCCGAGACGCGGTCCTGATGCAAGCCAACGGATGTCGTTAGCTATCTTCATAAGATCTGCGGCAAGCGATTTCAACGCACCGTGCGTAAATACTAGCTCGTCTTTAGATGTAAGAGAGTGAAATTTGTTCGGGTCAGTCTTAAATTTGTATCCGGTTAGCTCTGAAATCTTTTCCGCGACAATGGTATCAAATCCGTCGGGCGCGTTAAGCCCCGTACCTACCGCTGTACCTCCAAGAGCGAGATAGGTGAGGGCAGAGGACGACTGTTCAATCATTTGCAAGTCTCTTTCAAGAGACGCACGCCAGCCCGATATTTCCTGAGCAAAGGTTATCGGTGTTGCGTCCTGCAGATGCGTCCGCCCGCATTTAATAGCATCCTTGTTTTCTTCTTCCAGACGAACGAATTCTTTAATTAGCAAGTTAATCTCGGGCAGAAGATTGTTTTTGATTGCGAGATGCGCACTAATATGCATTGCTGTCGGAAATGTATCGTTTGACGATTGCGACATATTTACGTCGTTGTTCGGGTGAAGCTTTGACGCGCGCAAAATTTCATTTGCCGCATTTGCTATCACTTCGTTGACGTTCATATTGGTTTGTGTACCGGATCCGGTCTGAAAAACTACGAGCGGAAAATGCTCTGAAAGCTCGCCATTTAAGATCTTTTTGCATACATCTTTTATCGCCTGCAAATTCTCTTCAGTCATTTTGGTTGGTAAAAGTTCTCGGTTAGCCTCTGCCGCCGCGAGCTTCAAAACTGCAAATGCACGAATAATTTCCTCGGGCATTTGCTCCTTGCCAACTCCTATTCTGAAGTTTTCAAGACTGCGCTGGGTCTGTGCGCCCCAGAGCTTATCGGCATCGACCCTTATATCACCCATTGAATCGTGTTCTACTCTGTATTCCATACTTCAAAATTCACCATTTACATAAAATAATATAAATATTATATATTATATTAACTCGCAAGTCAATATAAAAAGAAAAATACGCCCTCAAAAGAGGGCATATTTTGAGAAATTATTTAATTTCTACGGTAACGCGTTTGCCGCAGGTGTTAGCTGCCGCTTTCATTATTTGGCGTATAGCCTTAGCTATTCTGCCATGACGGCCTATAACCATACCGGTGTCGTTTTCCGCAACGGTGAGGGTAAGCTCGATGTCGTCCCCGTCAACCTCTTCGGTAACAACCACGGCATCAGGCTCGTCAACAAGGGCGCGCGCGATGTCAGTAAGTATTTTCTTGAAATCCATCACTGTACCTGCGAAAATTACTTAATAATTTCGCTCTTCTTAAGAAGGGCTCTTACAGTATCAGTGGGCTGAGCTCCGTTAGCAAGCCACTTCTGTGCCTTCTCAGCATCGATCTTGATGCTAGCGGGCTCAGTCATAGGATCGTAGTAACCGATTTCCTCAATAGGTGCACCATCGCGGCGAGATCTCTGATCTGCAACAACAACGCGGTAGAAGGGATTCTTCTTTTTACCCATTCTAGTAAGTCTGATTTTAACTGCCATTTTCTTTTTCCTCCAAAATGATTTTATATTTTTATTTTTGTATAAACAAGTATTACATCGGCAATCTCATGCCGCTGAAGCGCTTCAGGTTCTTACCCGAAAGCTGCTTCATCATTTTTTTCATCTGGTCAAATTGCTTTAAGAGACGGTTGACGTCCTCAACCTGCGTTCCGCTGCCTCTAGCTATACGCTTGCGTCTTGAGCCATTGATAATATCGGGCTTCAGCCTTTCTTCCGGTGTCATAGAAAGTATGATAGCCTCTATTCTTGCCATTTGCTTTTCATCAATCTGCGCATTTTTAAGTGCACCGGCATTTGCACCGGGCATCATTGCGAGAATTTGATCGAGATTTCCCATTTTTTTAAGCTGGCGCATTTGATCAAGAAAGTCCTCGAGTGAGAAGGTCTGCTCACGCATTTTTTTCTCAAGCTCTTTGGCATTCTTTTCATCATAGGCTGCTTCCGCTTTCTCAATCAAAGAGAGAATATCTCCCATTCCGAGAATTCTTGATGCCATTCTGTCTGGATGGAATATCTCAATAGCATCAAGCTTTTCGCCCGTACCGATAAACTTGATCGGTTTTCCGGTAATATATTTAACAGATAGGGCAGCACCGCCACGGGTGTCACCGTCCATTTTGGTCATAACGACGCCGGTAATGTCGAGCAGGTCGTTGAATGATTTTGCAACGTTAACGGCATCTTGTCCTGTCATCGCATCAACCACGAGAAGAATTTCGGAAGGGTCGGTTGTTCTTTTTATATTCACCAACTCATTCATCAACTCTTCGTCAATGTGAAGACGGCCGGCGGTATCGATAATCACCATATCGTTACCGTTTCTCTTTGCGTGTTCTATACCGGCTTTTGCAATTTCGACAGGCGAAATTTTAGTACCCATCGAAAAAACGGGAATATTAAGCGATTCACCGACTATTTTTAGCTGGTCAACCGCTGCTGGACGGTAAACGTCACATGCGACGAGCAGGGGAGACTTGCTTTTTTGCTTATACATACCTGCGATCTTTGCCGCGTGGGTTGTTTTACCGGCACCCTGAAGACCGACCATCATGATAACCGTAGGGGGCTTTGGGCTTATATTTATTTTAGGAGTTTCACCGCCCATAAGGCGAATAAGCTCCTCGTTAACGATTTTAACTATATGTTGCGCGGGTAAAAGGCTTTCAAGAACCTCGCTGCCAATAGCACGCTCGGTAACCGATTTTACGAAATCCTTGACCACCTTAAAGTTTACGTCCGCCTCAAGAAGCGCAAGCTTTACTTCGCGCATGCCTTCTTTTACATCGGCTTCGGTAAGCTTGCCTTTGCTTCTGAATTTCTTGAAAGCTCCTGCAAGCTTTTCGGTAAGATTTCCGAACATATCAGTTTCCTTTCAAAATTATTCCGACAATGCGAGAAAGCTCTTGTGCATCGGCTGATGTAGTATCTGAGCGTGCAATTCGTTCGCCTATCTCGGTAAGAGATTTGCACACCTCCGTTAGCTCTGTGTGACGTGCGGCAAGAGCGAATTTTGCTTCATAAAACTCAATAAGCTCCTCGCCTTTTTTAATAAGATGACGGACTCCTTGTCTGGAAATACCGACGTCATCGGCTATTTCCGCAAGAGAAAGATCCTCATTATAATATGCGCGCATTACGGTGCTGACGTGATCGTCGAGCGCATCGCCGTAAAAGTCGAGCAAATATGCAATTTTCATATTTTTCTCAAACATAATTCTACCGTCCGAGTGCTGTAAAGTAAATTGCTTTACAAGTATATCATATAAATATAGTTTTGTCAATAGTTTTCGAAAAAATATTTCTTAAAAAATAAATGGGACGGCAAAAATGATGCCGTCCCTAAATAATTATTCGTCTTTTTCAGCCAAATTCTTAACGCCTCTGCGCCTTACACATTCGGTCAGAAGATATTCTATCTGTCCGTTAACCGAGCGAAAATCATCATCAGCCCATTTTGCTATTGCATCGTATAGCTTCTTTGAAAGCCTCAAAGGAACTTGTTTTTTTGAATTATCCGCAGTATCCTTCATTCTACGCCCTCGTCAATAAAGGGTGCCGGAGTTTACCACGGGCTGCGCGTCTTTGTTACCGCAGAGAACTACAAGCAGGTTGGATACCATGGCAGCTTTTCTTTCGTCATCAAGAACCACCGTTTCGTTATCTGCCAGGCGTTCAAGGGCCATCTCGACCATTCCAACAGCACCGTCAACTATCATTCGTCTTGCATCAATTATAGCTGATGCCTGCTGGCGTTGAAGCATTACCGCTGCGATTTCGGGTGCATAAGCAAGGTAGGTTATTCTAGCTTCAATTATTTCAATACCCGCTTCGTCAACTCTTTTCTGAATTTCGTTTCTTATTCTATCCGCAACGACCTCGCTTGAGCCGCGCAGGCTTCCTTCATCAGCAACACCGTCTCCGGTAGTATCAACGTTAGGTGCGATGTCGTAAGGATATATTCTTACTACGTTACGTAGGGCGCTGTCACACTGAAGAGAGAGGAACTCCTTATAATTGTCCACGTTAAATACCGCTTTGGCAGTATCAACTATTTTCCAAGTAACAGCAATTCCTATTTCAACGGGGTTGCCGAGACAGTCATTGATTTTTTGTTTTGCGTTGTTGAGTGTCATTATCTTAAGAGAAATCTTATTTGATGCCGCGGCAAGATCGATGCTTTGCGAGGATTGTGTTCCTTGAATTATGTTGATGGGGGTTGAAACGTCAGCGCTTTGACTCAGCTTGGTTTTTGCAGCGGGGTTAAATGAGGACGAAAATGGGTTGATCCAGAAAAATCCGTCCCCCTTAAGTGTTCCTCTGTATTTTCCAAAGAGTGTAATAACAAGAGCCTCCTGCGGTTTTAGGACCTTAAGACCGAGCAGGGGAATCCATGTGACGCAACACAGAAGTATGCCGATAAACAGGATAGGCGATGGCGCTTCTTCCGTGCTCATAAAGCCGCCGAGAACGATAACCGCCACTGAAGCTGCCATTAAAAGTATTGTAAGAAGCAACATGGGCATACCAAGCTTTTTTGTTGTTAAAATTTTTTCTTGCATTGTTTTCTCCTTGTGATATTATTTTGATATCAAAATTATAACATATGATTTATATTTTGTCAATACAAAACTCTACATTTATTATATTAATAACAAAAAGGGGCTGTCCCTGCATTTGACAACCCCCGTTTGAGCATAAAGCTCTGTTCACAGCACGCGGTATTCCGCATACCTATAAAAATATGTAGCCGCCCTCCGTGCTTTGGCATCATAAGATTGATGCTTCTTTGGGCAAACGTATCATACCGCAAAGCGAAAATATATATAACCGCCTTGCGCTATTACATTATACATCTTTTTTTCTCGTTTGTAAAGATGGTATTTTTAACAATTTATCACCAAAATGTTTGTGAAATAAGTAGAAAATGCAGAAAAAAATAAAAAGGGCAAAAGAATTTCAAAAAAAATAAAAAAACCTATTGACAAACATTAAAAAGAGTGGTATAATACTTGCGAAATTGAAAGATATTTCATAAATCAAAGCAGAATTTCCGTTCTCACCATACCACAAGGGTGCGTATGGTTAATACGTTTATTTCCTTTTAGGATACGTGTGTGCGTGCGGAAATTCTCCGTATGCATTTTTTTGTTTTTGGAGGTACACAGCCATTAAACCGAGCAACCAAAAGGATTTACTTCTTAATGAAGAAATCAAAGCCCCCGAGGTCAGAGTTATCGGACCTGATAACGAGCAGATAGGTATTATGAACATTGACGATGCGCGTAATTATGCTTATAATAACGGCGTTGATCTCGTACTTATCGTTGCTAACGCTACTCCCCCTGTATGTCGTGCTATCGATTACGGTAAATTCTGTTTCGAGCGTGACAAGAGGGAAAAGGAAGCTAAGAAAAAGCAGGTTATCGTTAAGGTTAAAGAGGTTCAGCTTTCTTGCCGTATAGAGCAGCATGATTTTGATACTCGCGTCAACCATGCTAAAAAATTCTTGGCAGAGGGGAATAAGGTTAAGGCTGTCGTTCGCTTCAAGGGCAGAGAAATGTCTCATATGGAGCTTGGCAGAGAGGTTATCGAGAAGTTTGAAGAGGCATGCCGCGATGCAGGTGTTGCTGAGAAAAAGCCTATTCTCGAGGGACGCTTTATGTCTATCATCCTCTCACCCGTAAAGCCGGATAAAAAATAATTTTGTTAAATTTTGGGGCAACCCTTACAAAAAAGGAGAATAAAAATGGGAAAGATCAAGACACATAAGGCTTCTGCTAAGAGATTTTCTCTTACCGGTAGCGGAAAAGTAAAGATGTCACACAACAACCACCGTCACAAGCTCGGTCTTAAGACCGCAAAGCGTAAAAGAAGTCTTCGCAAGGGCGCTATACTCAGCGAATGCTTCGCACCCACTTACAGAACCCTTATTCAGAAGTAATAAGGCAGACTAAAAATCAGGAGGAAGAAATAATATGGCAAGAGTTAAGGGCGCTATGATGACGCGCAAGAGAAGAAAGAATATACTCAAGGCTGCAAAGGGTTACTGGGGCTCAAAGTCCAAGCACTTTAAGATGGCTAAGCAGGCCGTGCTTAAGAGCGGTAATTACGCTTTTGCAGGCCGTAAGATGAAGAAGAGAGACTTCCGTTCTCTCTGGATTACCAGAATTTCTGCACAGGCTAAGGTTTGCGGAATGAACTATTCCACACTTATGCACGGTCTCAAGGTTGCAGGTATCGATCTTAACCGTAAGATGCTTGCAGAGCTTGCAGTTTCTGACAAGGAAGCTTTCGCTGCAATTTGTGAGCGCGCAAAGGCTGCGCTTTAATTTGAAAAAATTACCCGATTTTCCGATCATACGGTTAATCGGGTGTTTTTCTTTTGTATAGTGAATATATTTTCTCGAAAGGATATGGCGCCGATGTTTTGGCGTTTGACTAAAAAATGAAAATTCGGCAGGAAATCTTGAGCAGTCGTAATAATCCGCTTGTAAAGTGGGCGACTTCACTTTCCGAAAAGAAGGAAAGACAAAAATCGGAAGCATTCTTGGCGGAGGGCGAAAAGCTCGTCTTTGAGGCTATAAAACATAAGCTGCCTATAATGTATATATTCATTTCCGAATCCAAAAAAGATAAAAATCTCGAAGGGATAACCGCTGCTTTGTCGGACTCATCATTTGATGAAACCGAGATTATTATTGTTTCCGATAGCGCTTTTGAAAAAATTTCTACTGAAAAAGCGCCTGAAGGTATAATTGCGGTAATAAAACATCTTGACTTTTTCAAGAAATTGGATATAATATATAAGGAAGAGTTTTTTCTTTCGGATAATGAACGTTGTATAGCACTTTGCTCGGTAAGAGATCCGTCAAATCTCGGCTCAGTTATCAGAAGCGCGGTTGCTTTTGGAGTTGATCACATCGTTGTGTCTTCGGACTCTGCCGATATATATAATCCCAAGACTGTAAGAAGCGCTATGGGAAATCTTTTTGCGGTAAAGATCAGCGTTGTGAATGATTTTTCTTCTTTTATCACGTCGGCTCGTCAATCGAACAGACGCGTTTTTGCCGCAGAACTTCGTGACGGTGCCAGCTCAATAAGAGATATTCACCTATTGCCCACCGACATTTTTGTTATCGGCAATGAAGGGCACGGCATACCCGAGGAGATATCAACTGTTTGCACTGGAAGCATTTATATTCCGATTTCCGAGAGAACAGAGTCGCTAAATGCTTCGGTTGCGGCAGCTGTTTTTATGTGGGAACAAAATAAATGAATTTAAGGAGATTGTGGTATGAGAGATATCGTATATTGGATCTGGTTATCTTTAGCGGTAACTCCCGATTCCAGAGTCTTCAAGAAACTAATTTCAAATTTTGCGGGCGCTAAGGAAATTTATGAAGCTGAGCTTTACGAGTTATCAAAGTATATAGGTACTCGTTCTTCAGACCGTTCTCGCTTAGCGGAAAAGGATCTTACCGAAGCCGCTAAAATACTTGAATTTTGTGAAAAAAACAACGTCGGCATAGTAACGTATGCAGATGAGAATTTTCCCGAATCCTTGCGCGAGATACCGACACCGCCCGTTCTTTTGTATTACAGAGGAACATTTCCCGATTTTAATAAGAATTTTGCCGTTGCTATGGTTGGTACTCGCTCTATTTCCGATTATGGAAGAAACGTAGCGTTTAATGTAGCATACGATCTTGCTTCCGCGGGTTCGATAATAGTTTCAGGCATGGCGATGGGAATAGACGGAATATCTCACGCGGGAGCTTTAGCGGCTGACGGAATTACGGTTGCGGTTATCGGTACGGGCATAAACGTTTGTTATCCTGAGGGGCATTTGCGTCTTGCGAGGGAGATTGTCAAGCGCGGCTGTGTTATAACCGAATTTCCACCCGGAACCAAGCCCTCGCGTACGACGTTCCCGAAGAGAAACAGATTGATAAGCGGTCTTTCCGCTACGACACTTGTTGTTGAGGGAAAGGAGCGCAGCGGTTCTTTGATAACAGCGCGTCACGCGATAGAGCAGAGGAAGGTCGTTTACGCTTTACCGGGAAGCGTTGATCAAAAGAACAGTCAAGCAACGAATATGCTTATAAAAAACGGTGCAATGCTTTTTACCTGCGCAGATGACGTTATAAGAGATTTTAAGGACGTTTACCCCGGAGTTATAAATCCCTTTAATCTTCCCGAAAAATGTCCCGTGAACGTCATGGATGCATTGAGAAGGTATTCTGTAATTGCGGTAGCACCGAATGATGATATTTTTAGGAGCGGCTCTGCGCCGAAAGAGAAATCAGAGAATCGCTCACGGCGCAACAACATCTCTGCAACAAGCAAGCTCGTCGTGCCTATTGATGAAAAGAAGACAGAGGAGTATGTTGAGCCTACAAACGATGAGTTTGATAAACAGACCATTTCACTTTATAAAAAAATTCCGCTAACGGGTGATTGCGCCATTGAGGATCTTGTCGATGACAGTACGGATCTTAGAAAGGTAATGAGGGCGCTCTTGAAATTAGAGATGGGCGGATTTGTTGTGATGCTCCCTGCGGAGCGCGTGATGAGAAAAAAATAACAGAGAAAGGAAGCGACAAGCTCGCTTTTGATATATGGCAAATCTTGTAATAGTTGAGTCGCCTGCAAAGGCTAATACAATAAAGGGCTATCTTGGACAAAATTATAAAGTAATAGCATCAAAGGGGCATATACGCGATTTACCTAAAAGCACGCTCGGCATTGATGTTAACAACAATTTCGAGCCTCATTATATAAATATTCGCGGTAAGGGTGACGTTATAAAAGAGTTGAAAAAAGAGGCAAAATCCGCAACAAAGATTTTCCTTGCAACCGACCCCGACCGTGAGGGAGAGGCTATTTCCTGGCATATTGCCAATGAACTTGGCATTCCGAGAGATAAGGAATGTCGTGTAACATTTAACGAAATTACCAAGGGCGCTGTTAAAGAAGCTATAAAGAAACCGAGGAAAATAAACGAGGATCTCGTTAATTCTCAGCAGGCAAGACGTATACTGGATAGACTTGTGGGCTTTAATTTAAGCGAGGTGCTTTGGAAAAATCTCAGAAGCGGACTTTCAGGCGGAAGAGTGCAGTCTGTTGCTACTCGTATTATCACAGAGCGCGAGGAAGAAATACGAGCTTTTGTTCCGCAAGAATATTGGACGATAGAGGTAACTCTTGGCAACGAGCGCGGCGAAACTATTCCCGCGAGATTTTTCGGTGATAATGTCAAGAAAATAAAGATCACTTCGCAAACCGATGCGGAAAAAATCGCAAGCGCTCTTGATAAGGGGCGGTATAAGGTTCTTTCTGTGAAGCATGCTATCAAGCATAAATCTCCCGCTCCTCCCTTTACTACGTCCTCTATGCTTCAGGAGGCGTCAAAGAAGTTAGGTTTCCAGTCGCAAAAGACAATGAAGGTTGCGCAAGAACTTTACGATGGTCTTAATCTTGGACAAGATCTGGGCGGTGTTCAGGGTCTTATCACGTATATGCGTACAGATTCCACAAGAGTTTCCGCTGTTGCCGAGCAAGCTGCGGCAGAATATATTGTTGATAATTACGGTAGTGAATATCTTCCGAAGGCGCAGAGAACTTACAAGACGACCGCTAATGCACAGGATGCACACGAGGCTATAAGACCTTCAACTCCTGCTCTTACACCTAAAAGTGTAAAGAAAATGCTGACCTCCGAACAGTATAGATTATATAAGCTTATTTGGGATAGATTTATTGCAAGTCAAATGGAATCCTGCGAGCTTGATACCGTGTCGGTTGACATTGAAAATTCCGGTTATATCTTTAAGACCGGTGGTCAGACGGTTAGGTTTAGAGGATATTTGGCAATATATGACGCTTACGAAAAAGAGGACGATAGCTCCGACGAGGATATGCTTTCCATCGGAAGGCTTCCCGGAGTCAAAGAGGGGGAGACTCTCTCACTCACCGAGCTAAAAAAACAGCAGCACTTTACCGAGCCGCCTCTTCGTTATACAGAAGCTTCGCTTATAGATTTCTTTAAGGAAAACGGTATAGGACGTCCCTCTACCTATGCTCCTATAATTTCTATCATCATTTCTCGTGAATATATAAAGCGCGAGGGAAAATTCCTGGTAGCAACTCCCTTGGGCGAGGCTACAACCAATTTTATGCGTGAATATTTCCCTGATATTATTGACTACGAGTTCACGGCTTCGATGGAAACGAAGCTTGATTCGATAGAAAATAAAGAGAATACTACCGTCGGTGTTCTTTCTGATTTTTATAAAAAATTCGAGTCAGATTTGAAAACCGCTCTTTCGGCAGAGAAAAATGATAAATTTTCTATTCAGCCCGAGCAGAGCGACGTTATTTGCGATAAATGTGGCGAAAAAATGGTATATAAGACAGGCAGATTCGGAAAATTCCTTGCTTGTCCGAACTATCCGAAATGTAAAAATACAAAAGCTCTTGACAAGGACGGTAACGTAGCTGAGCCTAAGCCCGAAACGGTTGAGCTTGCAGGCTTTAAGTGTGAGGTTTGCGGTGGTGATATGGTGATACGCAAGGGAAGATACGGAGCATTTTTTGCTTGTTCCAATTATCCCGAATGTACTTTCACCAAGCAGAAGATAAGCGAAACCGGTGTTAAATGCCCGAAATGTAATTCTATGGTAGTTGCACGTCACGGAAAGGGTAAGATGCTCTTTTACAGTTGTGAAAAATATCCCGAGTGTGATTTTTCCACCTGGGATATGCCCTTGAATGAGCTTTGTCCGAATTGCTCTTCCATGCTTTATTACCGAAAGAGCAGAAAGCTTGTTTTGTGCAAGAATAAGGGATGCACGTATAAGCGTGAGGAAGAAATGACGGTAATCGAATAATGAGCCAAAAACCACTTGTAAAAATAATCGGCGCAGGACTCGCCGGCTGTGAAGCGGCTTGGCAAGCAGTTCGCCAGGGCGCCAGGGTTGAGCTTTATGAAATGAAGCCCGAGAAATTTTCTCCGGCTCATCATAAAGAGGGCTTTGCAGAGCTTGTATGTTCTAACTCCTTGCGCTCTAATCAGTTAAACAACGCGGTTGGACTTCTCAAGGAGGAGCTGCGCCTTATGGGCTCTTTGATAATGGAAGCGGCTTACGCTACGCAAGTGCCTGCCGGTGCGGCACTTGCCGTTAACCGCGACCTCTTCAGCGAGTACGTTACCAATAAGATAAAATCTCACCCGGATATCACTGTAATTTCAGGGGAAGTAACAGATATTGATTTTAATGATATAACAGTAGTTGCGACCGGCCCTCTGACCTCTGAGAAAATGGCGCAAAGAATATCTGAAATCACCGGTGGCGGAGAGCTTCATTTCTTTGATGTGGCAGCTCCTATTGTCGATTTTTCTACCGTTAATATGGACAAAGCATTTTTTGCTTCCAGATACGGTAAAGGCGATGCGAAGGATTACTTGAATTGCCCATTCACCAAAGAAGAATATGACGTTTTTTATAATGCGCTGATATCCTCAAAGGTCGCACCGCTTAAGGCATTTGACAAAGAGCTTCAAGAAAAAGAGCTTACCGTTTTTGAAGGTTGTATGCCGGTTGAAGTTATGGCGTCAAGAGGATACGATACGCTGCGATTCGGTCCGATGAAGCCCGTAGGACTCATAGATCCTAAAACCGGGTCGGAGGCATTTGCCACAGTTCAACTAAGGCGCGAAAACATAGAGGGAACGATGTATAACATTGTAGGATTCCAGACTCATCTGACATTTGAGGAGCAAAAGCGCGTTTTCAGGCTTATACCCGGACTAGAATCATGTGAATTTTTCAGGTATGGCGTTATGCATAGAAATACGTACATTAATTCTCCCGGATTCCTTACACCCGTTTATTCCATGTGCGAACGAAATAATGTCTTTTTCGCAGGACAAATGACGGGTGTCGAGGGATATATCGAATCTACGTCCTCGGGCTTTGTTGCCGGGTTAAATGCCGCAAGATTTGCCCTTGGTAAAGAAAGCGTCGTTTTCCCGAAGGAGACCGAGATTGGAGCGCTGGCATCATACGTCAGCTGTGGCGGTGTAAGCTCGTCCTTCCAGCCTATGAATGCAAATTTTGGCATCATAGCACCGTTTGATAAGAAAATTAAAGGAGGCAAAAGGTGTCGTAATGAAGCGTATGCAGAGCGTTCGCTCGGCATTATACGTGATAGTTACGTAGCTTTGACTGAAAATGAGAATATTGATTGATGCTATGAGTGGAGATAACGCTCCGCTTGAAACCGTTAAAGGTGCTGCGCTTGCCGCAAAGGAATTTAAGGATCACGAGATCGTTCTTGTTGGAGATGAGAACGTGATTTCGGACGTAGCGGTAAAAAACGAAATTGACATTGCAGGGATTGAAATAATTCACGCAGATACCGTTATAACCATGGAGGATAGCCCTCTTTCCGTTGTCAGAGATAAGAAGGATTCTTCTATGAGTGTCGGATTTAAGACTTTATCAAAGGGCGATGCCGATGCATTTGTAAGTGCCGGTAACACTGGTGCACTTATTACCGGTGCTACGATAATAGTACGACGTATACGCGGTATAAACAGAGCGGCGATAGCTTCCGTTTTGCCGCTTGCAAATCCAATGCTTCTGATGGATTCGGGCGCTAACCTTACGGTAACGTCGGATAACATTATACAATTTGCCTTTATGGGCTCGAAGTATATGGAAAAAATATACGGTATCGACCGTCCAAGAGTAGGTCAGCTTAATAACGGTACAGAGTATAATAAAGGAAATGCTTTGCAAACGGAGTCATATCAGCTTCTTTCCGAGTCGGGACTTAATTTCGTTGGAAACGTAGAGGCTAAAGAAGCGCCCTTCGGTGTATGCGACGTGCTAGTTACCGACGGCTTTTCCGGAAATATTTTCCTCAAGAGCGTAGAGGGCGTTTCAAAGTTTGTTATGTCAGCGTTTAAGGAGGTTCTTACCGCCAATACCGCAACAAAGATTGCTACACTTACAATGTATGATAAAATAAAAGAAATGCGTCAGCGCTTTGATTCGGCGGAGCATGGAGGAGCGCCTCTTCTTGGAATTTCAAAGCCTGTAATCAAGGCTCACGGATCATCTGATGCCGTTGCGATAAAAAATGCTGTTCGTCAGGCTATATTCTTCGTTCAGACGGGAATAAACGACGATATTGCTATTTTCGCAGAGGATTACGATGACAAAAAGATGATCTCCGATGCAGAGAAAATGTACGAGAAGGTTTAATTAAGCAGTAAATGCTTTGGAGGATGGTATGGCAATAGGTAAGGATATAATAGCGCTGCAAGGCGTTTTGGGATATTCATTTACGGATATCTCATATCTCGAGCTCGCTCTTACTCATTCCTCGTATACTAACGAGCAGCGTGCCCGCGGTATTAACACATCATCTAACGAGCGCCTCGAGTTTCTCGGTGATGCTGTGCTTGAGCTTGTAATATCGGAATATCTTTATTCTAATTTCAAAAAATACCGCGAGGGTGCTCTGACGAAGATGCGTCAATCATTGGTTTGTGAAAAAACGCTATCAAAAATCGCGGCAGAAATAAGTTTGGGTGAATATCTTAACCTAGGTCACGGAGAAGAAAACAGTGATTGCAGAAGCAGACCGAAAATTTTAGCCGATGCACTTGAGGCTGTTTTTGGCGCAATATATCTTGATGCCGCAAAGCTTGGTGCCGAGAGATGCCGAGGTGTGATACTTGCTCTTTACGCTAAAGAGCTTTCAGGACTCTCATCTGCCCATACAACAGATTATAAGACTAAACTGCAACAGCTCACCGAGCAAGACGGTACAGCGGTGTTAGAATACAAGATCGTAGAGCAGAGCGGTCCCGATCATGATAAAACCTTTACCGTCGCAGCATTTGTAAACAACAATGAGGTCGGCAGAGGAAGTGCATCTAATAAAAAAGATGCCGAGATGCTCGCGGCAAAAGAAGCGCTTGCGCTTTTCGGTGCTTTAATATGAGACATATTAATATCCCGGTTTTTATTCCGCACCTCGGGTGTCCGAACAACTGTGTTTTTTGCAATCAACATACAATTTCGGGCGTTGAGAGCTTTGATCCTTCGGAAACCGAAAAGATAATTGATGAGGCGCTTTCAACGGTTTCTAAAGATGATGAGGTAGAGATAGCTTTTTTTGGCGGTTCTTTTACAGGCATTGATTTTGCCTTGATGACCGAGTTGCTACGAATTGCTCACTCTTATATTGAACGCGGTCTTGTGACGTCGATTCGCTGTTCGACAAGACCCGATTACATTGACGAAAAAATCATTTCAACTCTTAAGCGCTACGGTGTCAGCACGGTAGAGCTTGGACTTCAAAGCGTTGATCCCGAGGTTCTTCGACGATCAAAGCGCGGTCACACCGCTGATGATGAGATCAGAGCTTGCAAGCTAATCGTGGATTCGGGCATTACGCTCGTAGGTCAAATGATGATAGGCTTGCCTGGATCAACCCTTAAGAGTGAGATGGATACGGCTCGTTTTATTATAAACTCGGGAGCCTCATTCGCAAGGGTTTATCCTACGGTGGTATTTCGCGATACCGAGCTGTGTGAGATGGCTAAGCAGGGAAAATATAGCCCTCTAACCCTTGAAGAAGCTGTAAACAGATGCGCCGAGGTGCTAAAGCTTTTCAGAAAATCGGGAGTTGGCGTTATACGTCTTGGACTTTGCGCCTCTGATAACCTTTGCAGTGACGATACGTATTTTGCAGGTCCTAATCACCCGTCGCTTGGGGAGCTAGTTGAAAATAAGCTGTATTTTGACGAGATATATGCTAAAGCAAAAGAACTGATATTAAAAAAAGACGATATGTTACTTGTTAAAGTGCCGCTTGGCACGCTTTCAAAGGCTATCGGGCAAAAAAGAAAAAACAAGATTACTTTAACGGAAAAGCTCGGAGTTCGTGACGTGATATTTAAGGAATATTCCGATATTAACCATGTTGAGCTTTCCATATTAGATAAATGATATTTTTGAGGTAAACGATGTACTTAAAATCACTAGAGCTACACGGATTCAAATCTTTTCCAAACAGAACCGTTCTGTCATTTGAGCGCGGTGCGACGGTAATCGTCGGACCTAACGGAAGTGGTAAATCGAATATTTCCGATGCTATGCGTTGGGTTCTCGGTGAGCTTTCGAGCCGTAATATACGCGGAACTAAAATGGAGGACGTTATTTTCGGCGGTACCGACGATAGGCGTCCTATGGGCTTTGCCGAGGTTTCTGTAACCTTTGATAATTCCGATCCTAATAATAGACTCGATTCCGAGTTTGATGAGGTAGTTGTTACACGTAGGTATTACCGTACCGGAGAAAGTGAATATCTTATCAACCGTCAGCCCAGGAGACTGCGTGATATTTACGAGCTGTTTATGAATACCGGTGTCGGACGTGAGGGATATTCCATCATCGGTCAGGGTAAAATTGCGGAGATCATTTCTAAAAAGAGTGATGAGCGAAGAAATATTTTCGAAGAAGCTGCCGGTATTTCTAAATATCGTCACAGAAAAGAAGAGTCCGAAAGAAAGCTTAAGGCAACGCAGGATAATCTCGATAGAGTTAAGGATATTCTGACAGAGCTTGAAGGGCGTGTTGGTCCTCTTGAAAAGGAGGCGGAGAAGGCGCGCAAGGGTCTGGCACTTTATGAGGAGAAAAAGCGTGCTGACGTTTCGCTTTGGCTTTTTGATACGAAGAAAATCAGAGAAGACGTTTCAGAGGCGCAGGGTGCGCTTAAGCTTTCAAAGCACGAGCTTGAAATAGTTGATCAGATTCTTTCGGATCTTGAAGCACAGAATGAAAACTTATATAATAAGTCCCAGGAAAACAGACTCTATTCAGAAAGGCTTTTGGAGCAGATTAGAACTACGACAGACAAGCTTCATCAGCTGGATAACGCTCTGCGTGTTGCTGAATCTGATTTTGCACATTCTGCCGAGCTGATAGAGCAGTGTAAGAGCAGAATAACCGATATAGACACAGCAAAGGAATCGCTGGTTAAGACAAAACATCAGTACGACGGTGATAAATCTGAGCTTGATACGAAGCTTAAAAGCCTTCTTGATACAAGACTTGAGTATCTTGCGGAACAGCAGAAGCTTACTTCAGAAATCGAGCGTATCAAGCGTGAGCTTGAGGAGGC
>JAZOAA010000022.1:0-13575 GCA_045595265.1 Eubacteriales bacterium | reverse complement strand
GACTGTTTTTTTGTGCAAAAAGCACTAAACTTTGGTCGAAGTGTGGAGATTCGAACTCCAGGCCTCCAGTACCCGAAGCGTTATTTATATGTTTTTTGCACACAATTATTTACATATAGTCCGTATATTCCGCTAAAACGACCCATATTTGACCAATGCTTCCGCTATTTCCGTACAGAAAAATTCTGTAGATGGTCAAAGATGTGGTCACTCCCTATTTTGCCCCCAAAACCTCAAGATGAGAAACACACCCATTTTAATTAAATCGGTAGTTCCCTTCTTGCGGTTTTATTGTAGCATAATGCTGAGGGAAAGTCAAGTCTTGGTTTAGTGTTCCTCGAAAAAGATGCGAAAAAATTTTTACCAGTGTAAACAAAGAAAACAAAAAAATCACAAACACAGACTATGGGTAAATGACCTTACAAATTTCATTTACAGCACGCAAGTCTTATAAAAACAAGGTAATCGGTAAAACTATTTCATAAAACTTAGTTATGACTTTCATAGTAAAATACTATCAAGTCGATTCTTGCAAATTTTTTTGAATTGTGTTATAATCAAGACGAAAGTAATTTTGGGTTGCGAGTTTGAATGCAAATTTTAGTGTTTCGTCTTTGTGCCTTGACTTCCGTAGAAATGTAACGAATTTCTTTCGGAAAACGGCGACAAACGATCTCACCAAGAAAGGAATGGTCATAAAAATGAAACCGACCGTATATCTTTCCTATATGGATTATATTTTGACTATATGGGAGGAGAAATCCTTCACACGCGCAGCAGAGAAGCTATATATTTCTCAGCCCGCTCTGTCTATGATAGTCAAAAAAATAGAAAACGAAATAGGGTATCCCGTTTTTGCAAGAGAAGGGAAGCAGGTCGTTCCCACCGAGATTGGAGAAACTTATATAAAAGCCATAGGGCGAATAAAGAAAATTCAGGACGAGCTTGAGATTGAGCTTGATGAAATATTAAAGCTGAAAAGCGGAAGGATAACTATTGGTACTACAACGATAATCTCCTCAAATATTCTTCCGAAATACGTAAAAAAGTTTAAGGACAAGCACGTTAACGTTCAGATAAGCATTCTTGTCGGAAATTCCTTTGAGCTTTGGGAAATGCTCGAGGACGGCAGTGTGGATATCGTTATTGATAACGTTTTAAACTTCGACGGTGGCTTCAAATATACGCCTTTCTTTGCTGAAAAAATACTGCTCGGTATACCCAATGTTAATCCGGTCAACACAGAGCTTTCCGAATATGCGATTTGCGGAGATGAAATAAAGCGCGGTGAAGTTGACTATGAAAAAGCACCGAAGCTTTCGCTTTCGGGACTCGGAGACGAGAAGTTCATTCTTGTTAAGCGCGGTAACGAGATGCGCCGCATTGCAACCCACATTTTTGATGAAAACGGCATAATTCCCGAGGTTTCGATGGAGTTTGATCGTCCCAACACCGCCGTCAGCTACTCGGAGGTTGGTCTCGGAATCTGCTTTTTAACTGATACAATCGTCCGTCATACGGACGTTGCCGATAATTTGACCCTATACATTCCCGATACCGCTTATACCGAAACAACGGTGTATATTGCCTATCAATCAAAAAACTATATTTCGAATGCACAGCGCGAGTTCCTTGAGTTTATGGAGGATGAATTAAAACAAAGCGATTGACGGTTATAGCATTCGATATAACCAAAACGGTAGAAACAAGGAGAAATTCTCTGTTTCTACCGTTTTTTAAAGCAAATTTTATTATATATACAAAAACGGTGAAAGTTAAATAAATAATTTGTATAGCATTCGCTGATATTTCGTATATCACTAAACGTGATGATTTGTATAACGAATTGTTATTTGACTTTTTCCTCTTCCGCATGTTAAAATTTAGATGTGTAAAGTACAGTTGTGAGCGTTTTGCACGGAAAGGAGGCAACAAATGCTTAAAAGGATGAAGGAAAAACCATACGAACAGGCAGAACTAACCGTTACGTTCTTCGAGGGAGAGGATATAGTAACTGCGTCAGGTGACCCCGGCGTTATGGACGGTAGCGGTGGTTGGGACGAAAACTGACCCCAAAATAAAATATCTTATTTTTGAAAGGAACAGAAAAATGAAAAAACAGATTAAATTTATCGTATTATGTCTTTCCCTTGCCGTGCTCGTTGGCTCGGTGATCGGAATCTCCGCTGCAGCAGCGGATAACGGTAGTGTAGAGATTCTCGCGCAAAACGTTGTAGTCGGCGAGAAGGTAGCTATTGCTTATGCGGTTGACGTGAGTGTTGAGGATGCAGAGAGTGTCACTCTTGAATATTATCTCAAGAGCGCGCCCGAAACGATTTATAAGGCTAAGCTTCTTGACACCTCCGTTTCTGAAAATCTTTATGTAAAGAACGAGGTTGCATACCCCTCCTTCGCTACCTTCGGCTTTGCCGCTTACGATTTTACAGATGTTGTTTGTGCTACCGCTTACGTTGGTGACGAGAAGCCCGCCGGGGCAGAGTATAAAGAATACAGTGTAGGTGAATACCTCTACGCGCGTCTCTACAAGGACGGCTTTATTGATAAGACCGATGAAGATGGAGAAGACTATGACAGAAAGACACTTTATGAGTCTCTTATTGCATACGGTACCGCCGCACAGCAGGTGCTTATAAATAACAAGCTTTCCGAGGGTGAGACCGCAGAGATTCTTCTCTCTGACTATGCATATCTTACCGCGGAAAATAATATGACCTACAACGGAAAGAATCACGTATTCCTTCCGATAGGCTCTTCGACGACCGTTGAGTATACCGAAAGCGAAGCGGCTTACGGTTATCACGTTTATTCTGCGGGCTATTCCGCACAGAGATTGACCGCGTCCGGTGCTACCATTGCCGTTTATCCCGGTATGACCTACACAAAGGCTCTTTATCCTACCTACGATTTTACCGAGTACGATGCAACTCTTGATGCTTACGGCAACGTTGCTACTCCGAACGCATACACGAGCATAGTGCACAACGGTGACAAAACCGGTAAATATTTCAATCTTTCCGTGACAGCCGACCCCATAAATGCATCGAGCAACTGTCTTCGCGCGTATGTTTACAGTGATGGTAATTACAAGGACAGAGGTGCAGATGCAAATATCATCGCATTTGCCGTAGAGAATCCCGAGAGCACAGCTTCGGCTTACGTTTTTGAGTGTGACATTATGTTAACTTGTACTGTTGTTAACAGTGACGAACTCATTATGTTTGCTTATGCTGATTCTGGCAATACTACGCAGTCTGCCGAAAAGCCCCGTTTCTACAGAAACGGCGGAACAGAAGAGTATAATTTCTGTTACAACAAGGCGTCGAATATTATAAAGGAAGCTATCGGTGAATTTGGCAAATGGATCAACTACAGAGTAGAGATTTATCAGATCGATGATACCACCGTTAAGTACAGATACTTCGTTAACGATACCTTCATTTACGAGAGCAGCCAGAGCGAGTCCATTGATCTCGCTATGGTTCGTGTAATCTTCAACAGAAACAAGTGCGGAGAAAGATACTTTGACAACGTTACCTTCCGCAAGGTAGATCTTGAATATACTGCTATTCAGTAAAAAAAATCCTGCGGCACTCGTTTTCTTCGAGCGCCGCAGTTTTATAAAAGGTGTGAGCGATGTACAATGATCTTCTTATACCCGAAGAAAGAATAAGAAAAATCAGAGCAGAACGCAATGACGTAAGAAACGTCTTTTATAAGCAGGCGCTTCCGTTGATCGGAAAGGACACACTGACCGAGATTGTGCGGTGCTATGAGCTTTTTGACGAAAGGATATATCTTAGGTTCGCGGAGCTCTGGGATCCTGAGAGCGGTGGCTTTTATTATTCGCCCTCCGCGAGGGACAATGATGGCTTCCTTCCGGATATCGAAACCACACGGCAAGTGCTTTCGTTTTGCATAAGCAAAAGGCTTATTCCAGAAGGCAAAAGGCTTTCTGATATGATGGCTCCCGCAGTTTGCGATGCGATAATCCGCTTTACAAAGTCTATGCAGGATCCCGCGGACGGATATTTTTATCATCCGCAATGGGGAAAAAATATAATAGCGGAGAGAAAGAGCAGGGATTTCGGTTGTGCGATAGGTATTCTTCGATATTTCGGAGAAGAACCGTGCTATCCGACATTCTCCGGTAGCGGTGAAAGCAATACAGGGCTTCTTCCGAGCCATCTTTCCTCCATCAAGGAGTTCAAGAAATTTTTGACGGGACTTAAGATCAATGAAAACTCATATTTCGTCGGTAACCGTCTTGATTCGGAGTGCAGTGAAATAAAAAGAGCGGGTAGAGAATACGTTGATATTCTCCTCTCTTGGCTTGAGGAACATCAAAATTACGAAAACGGACTTTGGGAGAAGGAAATCACCCACAATTCCATGGCCGGAGCGATGAAAATGCTTTACGTATATACGGCACTTAACAAGTCCTATCCGAATATAAAAATGGCATCGGAAAGTGCTATGAGGATAGTTATGTCGGATGAGGCGGTAAAGTGTGTTTCATACATCAACAGTCCCTTGAGATTTATAGAGTCCGTGTGCTCTGACAAGGAGCATTTCAGTCTTTCGGAGCGTAATTCCATAAGAGATATGATACGCGATAGCGGTAGGGAATTCGTTTCGAGAAACGTTAAAAATCTTTTGGTACACAGAAAACGAGACGGAAGCTACAGCTATTGGTGGAACTCCTCAGCCGCCGTGTCTCAGGGGGCGAAGGTTGCCCTTCCCGATACGGATGAGGGCGACGTTAACGCCACGGCGATGATGTGTGGAGTACCGCTTGAAATTTGCAGTATACTTGGAATTCCAAGGCAACCGCTATTTACTCCGAGTGACGGAGAGCTGTTTTTCGAGTTGTTAGAGCAAAAATACAAGCAAAGGAAAAAATCTAGGTGAAAACAATGGTTGAGATAAATTCAAAAGAGGAAAAGGCGAGAGAGGCCCTTTATGAGGAGAAAATAAATGATATACGCAGCGTAGCGGGGGATGTGGCGGCAGATGCTTGCAGAAAAATTCTTTCGCTTTTCGGCAGCCATACTTATAAATGGTACGCGGGGCTTTGGGATTCAAGGATAGGCGCGTTTTATTATTCAAATTCGGGTAGAGATACCGAGGGGTATCTTCCCGATATTGAATCTACGGTGCAGGCGGTTTCTCATCTGATGAGCGGCGGAATGTTTGAGGAGTTTGAGGACGGCTACATCGGAGGTCTGCCGGAGGGAATGAAGAAAAAGATCGTTGCCTTCGCAAAGGGGCTTCAAAGTGCGGAGGACGGCTTCTTTTACCACCCGCAATGGAAGACGGTAGGTGAGTCAAGGCGTGGCAGAGATCTTTGGTGGGCCACCAAAATAATAAAGGAGTTTGGCGACGTTCCTCTTTATGATACTCCTAACGGTTACAAGGGTGCACTCGGTGCACCTCGGTGCATCCCATCGGGAGAGGATAAAAAAGAAAAGGTTGTACAGTGTTCCGTTGAGCATCTCTCGTCGCTTGAAAAATGGGCGGAGTATCTCGAAAACCTAAAAATCAACGAAAACTCCTACTCTGCGGGAAATCTCCTTGGCGCGATAACCGAGCAGATCATTAACGCCGGAAGCGAATACGTTGATTATCTCGTAGAATTTCTGTTTTCGCATCAATATTCTCATAACGGTCTGTGGGAAAAGGAGTTGACGTACCGTTCCGTTAACGGACTAATGAAAGTTCTTCAGACACTAAACGGCATCGGCGTTTCCGCACCTTATAAGGACGAGGCGCTTCAAAGCTGTATTGCTGTTGCAATTTCCAAGGAGCTTACGGAGGGTAACGTTCACGTATGCTCGGTCTACAATCCTTTCGTTGCGATCAATTACCTTTTGATGGACGTTAAGGCTCACGAAGGCGAGGGGGCAGTCTTGGAAATGAGAAAAAAAATAAAGCCTTATATTGGCGCATTGCTCGACACAACCTACGAAAAGATGTGTATTTTCAAGAAGGATGACGGCGGATTTTCTTACTACCGATACGGTTCGTCATCAACGTCTCAGGGAGCGCCGGTTGCGGTGCCGGGTACTGCGGAAAGCGATGTTAACGCTACGGGTATAATGTACGGCACGTTCCGAAACATTTTTGAGGTGCTTGCGCTTCCGCCGGTTCAAATTTATACAGCGGCAGATATGAAATGCTTCTTTGAGCTTATAGGAGAATAAGATTGGAGGATGAATATGATAAAAAAAATACTGATTTTTCTTCTTGTCGGGCTTTTGAGGGTAGGCCTTTTCTCTTGTACAATTAAGAACAATAACGGAAACGAAGACGGTAGGAACGAAGAAGGTAAGCTTATTTGGACCTACGAAGAAAACTTACACGTTTCCTGCGATGAAGATAAAGAGCTTAAATACGCAGAGGAAATTGTGCACGCCTTTGGGGAGCAAGGATTTAGAAGAGTAGGTGTTTCGGCACCGTCGGCAGATAACGAGCACGAGATAATTATAGGCAACAGCAACACGAAAGCCAAAGAAAAGGCGGAACGTCGCCTTTCCTACATACTGAATGACGACCCTTATCTTACGGGGTGGGTGTTATATTCATTTGACGGAAAGCTTGCCATCGCTTACGAATCATATTATGCACTCGGCATAGCGACCGATTATATAATGGATAATTTGGTGCAAAACGACGTGCTGCGACTTAACGACGGCGTCGTTGCAGAGGAAGTATTTGATTATATTGCTCGTGTTGAGGCGGAGCGCGAATCGTTACGCGACGAACAGCTCGCTTCATTAGAGGATCTCGACGATGGAGCAATCAAATCGCTGAGAGACTATTTATCTCTGATTGACACGGACCTCTATATATGGATGGCTAATCTCTGGGATCCCGTGAACGGTGGATTTTACTACGCGGCATCGGGCAGAAATACTCAAGACTATCTTCCGGATCTTGAGTCCACAAAACAAGCGTTATTCTATATGGTAAAAACTGGTATGCTCTCTGATTACAACGGCATTTCCGATGCGCTCTCCGATGAAACGAGGACGGCAATAGTTAATTTCGTCAAGAGACTTCAAAGCTCGGAGGACGGATATTTCTATCATCCGCAGTGGGGAACGAATATTACGCTCTCCCGTCGCGGACGTGATCTAGACTGGGCAACGGCGCTTCTTTCCGAATTTGGCGAAAAACCTCTTTACGATACGCCAAACGGACGTAAGGGTACGCTCGGAGCACCCGGAGCAGGAGGATCACCCGTGGCTATGACGGAGCAGCTCAAAGGCTCCTCTGCGAGTGCGGTGTCGAAGATAATTAAGACGAGTGCATCAACACTGCCGGATTATCTTCGGGACATTGAAAAATTCAAAGATTACGTTGAAGATCTTGACATAATAAACAACTCCTACAGCTCAGGTAACGAGCTTACCGCTACGGCAACTCAGATAAAGCGCGCGGGCGCCGAGTTCGTTAATTATCTTTTGGATCATCTTGAGAAAAAACAGAATAAGGATACGGGTCTTTGGAGCAACGGTGCTCCGAGCTATTACGCCGTAAACGGACTTATGAAGCTTTCCGAAATGTACACGACCCTTGGTTATGCGATTCCAAATTCCGAGAAGGCTTTTATGAGTGCAATTCAGATGGCTATGACTCCGGATCTTACGGACGGTGACAGTCACGTTTGCTCGGTATATAATCCGTTCGTTGCTATGAATTACCTTGTAGATAATATCAGAAAGAACGTAGGGGAAGAAAAAGCTGTGGAGCTTCTTTCTCTCTTTAAGGAAAACGCAACGAAAATTTTACAGATCACCGTAAAAAAGATTGCTTTGTTCAAGAAAAACGATGGTGGCTTTTCGTATTATCAGTACGGCCCTTCAACTACATCGCAGGGTGCTCTGGTATCAATTTCCAACGTTGAAGAAAGCGATATGAACGCGACCTGCATATCTACCACAGGAATACTGAGTCAGATATTCTCACTACTCGAAATAAGCGATTTCAGGATTTATTCTGTGGCAGACGGAGAATACATGCTTGAAACTCTTGAAGCTCTCGGTGAAATTATAAAGGATGAGATTCAACCGGTTGAGATGATCAGTTTCGATAATTTTTCTACGTCAAGCAAGGATATGGAGTACGGCGTTGCGGACAGCCCCATCCCTAATTTCGAAACGAGAGTTTCAGATCTTACCCTCCTTGACAGAGAATACAAATACAACAGAACCGCTATCGTACAAAACCCTGATCCTGCTTCAAAAAAAGGCGATTACGTTTTAAAGGTGAATAGCTACGTTTATCCGGACGATCTAAATCCTGTGGCTTCCACTGCAATGTCTCAGGTGTTCACAATGGGCATCTCATCGGTTATGGGAGAGACCTATGTATTAGAGGCTGATATTTATTTCAAGGGGGATGAATCGGTTATCGTCGGTGACGGCACCGTGGCACAAATAACTTTCGGCCCTTACGTATTTTCTCTCAACGTCCATTATTATACAAGACGCGGTGAAGCTTATATTAAGATCGGAGAAAACCACGCGGGACTTGACGGAGTAAAGGATTCTAGCATTGCCGACGGCATAAAGACGAACGAGTGGGTCAACTTGAGGGTTGAGTATTACAAGATATTTGACAACGGACTTGACGTAAAGGGGAAAATTTACGTTAACGGTGAGTATGCCGGCGAGTGCGATGCAGGCTACGTCGGCGTAAACGGTAAGTTTACCAACAAGGAGATAACCGAGGTAAAGATATCCACTTACAGAAAGAGTCAGTTTGAATTTTATCTTAACAACGTTTTAGCCGAAAAATGCGACAAGCCCTTCGTGTCCGAAGAAATTAGCGACGGCGATTTCGTTGCATCCGACGTTGTTTCCGACTTTGAGGGCTACGATTCCACCGACAGCACCATTCACGACAAGCGTTACGGCGACGTACTTCGTCCCGATATGAATGTAAAGAATACGTTGGGGGATTGGTATCCGAACAACGAGGAGGACGGATATTTGTTCTCGGGCTTTGACGTTGTCAGCGATCCGAAGAATGCCGCAAACAAGGTCTTGCGAGTCTTCAATTATTGGGAGCGGGTGTATGACAGCAGTCACAGAGCCATCGGACAGTCATCAACTAATGTTGCGGTTGCTCACGTCGATGACGGAGGTTACTATTATTTTGAAAGCGATATTTTGGTAACAAATACTGAATTTGGAATAGAGGATATTTTTGCCTTCGGCTTCTACGGCGAAAACGGTAAAGCAATATACACTTTGAAGCTTAATCCCACAAAGGGCGGCTCCGATATGTTCATCAAGAATACCGTTTCAAACGACAAAATATTCGAGGGCTTGAAGCTCGGACAATGGTTTAAGATCGGTATTGAGCTTTGGTATGACGGTACGGCAGAGGGGCTTTGTGCGAAAATCTACGTAAACGACAGATTCGTAGCTCAGGACAAAACGGGAAGGGCGCTCGATACAGTTGTGAGCAATGTATGCTTTACTTATTCGAGAACTAACGTTACCGAGGTTTATCTCGATAATATTATTGCGCGTGAGTCGGCGAAGGATTACGAGGAGATAATCTACGAAGGGAAGACGGATTTTGAGAATCACGATTTTGACGATCCTTTTGCAAATGATACCATTACCGGTGACGTTACTTCTCCCGATGATAACGTGACGAATATCATAGCCGATAAGACACTTAACGAGACTGGTGATGGGTATAAGTGGATTGGCTTTGATATTGCCAAAAGTTCCTATGAGGCTATTAACAAATTTATGCTCGTTACTGTGGCCAGTGACGGAAAATACGTTGAAAGAGCCTCTGATGCATCCGCCACAAACGTATTGCTCACTGGCAGAGAGACTGACGGAAACTGTTATCTTTTTACTGCCGATATTTTCTTCACCGAGACGGTTGTAAACAATGATGCTCTTGTTTCCGTAAGCTTTGGCGATGAAAGTGTGAATTATAACACTGTTCGCTTCTACAGAAATGGCGGCGGAAACAAGATTCACCTCGGCAGAAGTAAAATTAGCGATCTAATAGCATCCGAAATTGCAAGCC
Source organism: Eubacteriales bacterium (assembly GCA_045595265.1). Lineage (GTDB taxonomy): Bacteria > Bacillota > Clostridia > Oscillospirales > CAG-272 > UBA1740. The sequence goes on along the minus strand of JAZOAA010000022.1, from coordinate 3,498 downwards.
TTGGAGAATGGTTCGAGCTTCGCGTGGAGATTTATGATCTCGGCGAAGGAACTGCCGTATTCAGATATTTCATAAACGGCGTACATCTCTCAGATGAAATTGCAACTTACGACGGAGAGTTCACTGTCAGCATAGCAAAGATAAGCTACAACAGAAACAGAAACGGCACGAGAGGAATTGATAACATCCTCTTCGAAAAGATAGAAAAGGCATATTCGGAGGATGCGGGTGACGTACCCTATGAGCCTATCGGGCCCGAGACTTCGGTTGAATCCGACGAGCCCGGTGATTCCGATGATCCGAATGACCCCGAGGAGGGAGGCTCATCCGAGTTTAATCCCGAATTACCGGGTGGCGATGATTCCTACGGCGGAAAAACCGACGGCGAAGGATGGACCGAGGGGTAACTATCAAATATATCTTAATAAGGAGTAAATTATGCCACTTAATCTTAAAAACAAATACGAAGTTATCAGCGCCTCAAAAAGCTTTTGCGATCTGCGCCATCTTTGGGATACCAAAACGGTGCTGGAAAACCCCCACAAGGGCTGGTATTACCATTTTATAGATAACGGCTTGTTACGTGGCGCTTACCGTGACAAGGTAACGGAGGTAAAGCGTTTTAAAACTCCCATAAATCACCTTTATCTTCGTATTGACTGGTCAGATATAGAAAAGGAAGAAGGTAAGCTTGACTGGTCGCCTATAGACAAAATAATGGATGAATGGGGCGCGCTTGGATACAAATTTTCTCTTCGCTTCTGCGCTTATGAGGGACCGTTCGACATATTATACGCCACTCCAAAATGGGTGTTTGATTTGGGTGCGAAGAAAATTGATGTAGAGTCAAAGGGGAGTGACGGGGTGGTACACATTAGCTACGAGCCTGTTTATGACGACTCTATTTTCCTTGAAAAGCTGGATGTATTCCTTGAAAACTGTGGCAAGAAGTTCAATTCAGACCCTCGTGTGGAATTTGTTGACGTAGGTTCCTTTGGCACTTGGGGAGAGGGACATACCCACGGAGGTTCATATTCGACATACCCAGCCGAGGTCGTAAAGAAGCATATTAACCTCCATTTGAAGCACTTTTCGTCGAAGTATGTGATGCTTAACGACGATTTTATCTGGCAGGCCTTTAATCACACTCCCGAGGATGCCTCTGAAATATATGATTACGCGTTGAATAAGGGGCTTGGCTACAGAGATGATTCGATATGCTTTAAGGATTGTGTAAGAGATTGCGGCTACGATACTCTTCGTATGCCAACGCTCTTTGAGGGCTTTGCGGAAAACGCACCCGTAGACATTGAGCTTTGCCATTGCTATCACACTATCCCTGAACGCTTCAAGGAGGGCTATCCCGTTATAGAGGCTTTGCGCCATGCCCATGCGACTTATGCGGGCTTCCACGGATATGAGGAGCAGTGGTATGAAAAATCCGACTACATAACAGACTATCTTGCGAACCGCCTCGGCTATTGGCTTTTCATAGATGCTGTTGACCCCGGTACCCCCTCCTCAGGCAGCACCGAGATTACTAAAGTATACGTTGCGAACAGAGGCTTCGCGAAGTGCTATCATAAGTATGACCTTAAGCTGCGTCTCTCTGACGACAAGGGCAATACCTATTCTCTCAATAATGAGTACCCCGACAGCACAAAATGGGCAAACGACACCGTAACCGAGGAAATAATGCGCCTTGATTACAGAAAGGTGCCCGCAGGCGAATACACTATGGAGCTTGGCCTTTTCGAGGGGGATCTCCCCATAAAGCTTGGTATAGCGCAGGAGCGCCTCAAAAGCGACGGATATTATTCTCTTTGCCCCATAATCGTCACCTCGCTTTAATAAATCAATTCAACCAATAGGGGTAGCGCTGAGAAATTATGCCGTTACCCCTATTTACATACAGGAGTTAAAAATGTTAAAATTCAAAATTGTATCTTCGCTCGAAAAGGCATTTGTTGACGAAACAATTGATAAATTCGTGGCTCTTGAAAAAAAATATCCGTTCTTCGCGGTGAGAGGTTTTCTCTCCAACTTCTCTACACATACGAGGATGACGAAAACGAATTCTACCAAATGAGAATACACCCAAAGCTTGAAGGTACGCTCTCTGATTACGTCACATTCCACACAGTTCATAACGTACCCGTATGGTCGGAAAGGCATTGGGAGGTCATCGAGAACTTCGCAAAGGTTGCGGTTAAAAACGGCATAAATATGCTTCTCACCCCTGTGTTTACTCCGCCTCTTGATACTGCGGTTGGCGGCGAGAGACTAACAACTCAACTTGTAGGCATCAAAAAATCGGGCAACCGCTACACTTTTAACTGGAAGCTCCTTGACAGATGGATAGAGATGTGCAACAGAATTGGCGTTAAGTATTTCGAAATTTCCCATCTCTTCTCCCAGTGGGGGGCAACTCACGCACCGAAGATCATGACGACCAAGAAGGAGCTCTTAAAATCTACGAAGAGTTCCGAAACTATCTATTCGAAATAGAAATGGAAATTCACGAATACTTTGACCTTTACTTATTCAATCAGAGAACAAGACAGGTTATAGCCGGTAAATAAAACGAAGTTAATATGATTTAATGAAAGAGGAGACCTTTTTATGAAGAAAAAGACAGCACTCGGTGTTATGCTCGACGTTTCGAGAAATGCCGTAATGAATATGGAAAATCTTAAGAGATTCTTTGATGTTCTCAAGAAGATGGGATACAACTGCGTGTTCCTTTATGCAGAGGATACTTACGAGGTAGAGGGTGATCCTTACTTCGGATATATGCGCGGAAGATATTCCAAGGAAGAAATGCGCGAGATGGACGAGTACGGCAGAAGTGTCGGTATCGAGGTTATCCCCTGTATCCAGACCCTTGCTCACCTTACCCGTATCAGCAAGTGGAATCAGTATGTAATGGACACACCGGATATACTTATGGTTGACGATGAGTCTACATATGAGTTTATTGACAGAATGTTTAAGACTCTTTCCGAGTGCTTTACTACCAAGAGAATCCACGTTGGTATGGACGAGGCGCATATGCTGGGTAGAGGAAAGCATCTTGACAAATACGGTTATGAGACCGTTGACGTTCTTATGACCCGCCACCTTGACAGAGTTTGTGAGATTGCTAAGAAGTATGACTATGAGCTTATGATATGGTCGGATATGTATTTCCGTCCTTGGAACAATGGCGATTATTATATAGGTAAAACAAAGATGCCCGAGGAATACATTAAGGCTCTTTCCGAAAATGTTATTCCTGTTTATTGGGATTATTACTCAAAAGACCCCCAGCGCTATGACGATATGATTTATAATCACACCCAGCTTTCCGATAAGACCTGGTTTGCGGGCGGCGCTTGGACCTGGGGCGGCTTTGCTCCCCATAACGGCTGTTCAATAAAGTGCTCTCCTCCTGCTATTGAGGCTTGTAAAAAGTACGGCATTAACAATATCTTTGTTACCATGTGGGGTGACAACGGT
>JAZOAA010000021.1:0-19284 GCA_045595265.1 Eubacteriales bacterium | reverse complement strand
TCATCCGCCTTGCCGAGTATATCTCGACAAGGCGAGTATCTCATCAGCCGTAGGCTGTATCCTCTTTCGCAATTTTTGCTTCTCACTTTCGCAAAATTATTAATATTTTATAAATATTTGATAACATTAATAAAAGTTATTGACATCAACTGTATAAAAATGTATAATAAGATAGGTTTTTATTTTTTCTTGAAAACCAAACAAATTTGAAAGGATCATCCAATGAAAAAAGCAACATTTTCCAGAATCATTTCTGCTGTTGCAGTCTTCGCGCTCTGCTTTAGTGCTTTAAGCTCTACTGTAAGTGCTATGACAGCCACCCTATCCTCAAAGCAGGGGGACGCACAAAAGCCGAGCTTCAATTACGTAGCACTCGGTGCATCAAACACGGCAGGCTATGGTCTGCACGGTTACAACTACGACCACGTTTACGAATACCCGTTTGAAAAATCCAGCGGTAACCGCTACGGTTACAAAATGAATCCCGAGGATTCGTACCCAGTCCTTATCAGAGATGAGCTTAACAAGATATACGACACAAATCTTGAGGTAATTGCCGCAAGCTCTATGCGCGCAGAGGAAGTACACGTGCTTCTTGACGATGAGTATAACGGCGATAAATATACTGATAACTGGTTCTTTGATATGAACGGTGACGGCTCGAGCTTTTTCTGGAGCTATTACCCCGGTGTTTACGAATATCAGAGATTTGCTGAGGCGGGTGTTCCCGGTTATAACGCAGACCCGGGTTACACACCTACTCCCAAAGAGGCATTTGACGCTCTGCGCAGGGCTACCAAGGAGTCTGTTGCAAAGGCCGATCTTATTACCGTCGATGCTGGTATGAACAACTTTGGTACATATATGTTCAACCTTGTTGCGACCGGTTGGTTCTCTAACGACATTGGTGAAATCAACCCCGAGCTTGCTACCTACTACAACGGTGCAAGAGATTATGCAATGGATATCATCAAGCAGTACGTAGGCGACGGTATGCCCGAGTCGATGCTTCAAAACTTTGCCGACACTCTCGCATACGCTGCCGTTGGATACTGTCACAACATAGACGCTGTTATGAAGCATATATTCGAGCTTAACCCCGATGCAGCGGTCGTTCTTATCAGCGCACAGAGCATGCTCCACGGTCTTAATATCGTTATGCCCGGATTTGACGCTGTTATTCCCTTTGGAGATATATTTGACGTTATTGTCGAGGCTGCAAACTTCTATACCGCTGTTCTTTCTCCCTATGCTGACAAATATTACTTTGCTAACGTAAGCGAGGATGGACACGTTGAGTTCCTTAAGGATGAGGCGACAGGCTATAACGGTGACCCCTCTACCATTCCCTTACATATGAAGGATTGCTTTGACGTTCTTGACGGCGGCATGACCTTAAAGACCCGTGTTCAGCAGATGTTCGCTACAAAGATGAGCGAGAGCGGATTTGTTAACATGACTGACGCTCAGAAGGATGCATCTACAACCGCGGGTGTAAATGCGTTCCACAACGGTCTTCACTACGAGCGTTACGACAATACAGAGTTCCCTCCCATCACTTTGTCGGACGGAACTTATCTTAAGGACTTCCTTAAGGACGGCGAGGACGGTAAGCTCACAGGTGATAAGAAGGCTAAATACGAGGTTTACGAAAGCATGCTCACTCTTGCATACGACGTAGCTATGGAAGTATTTGGCGAGGCTGCAAAGCAGAGCATGGTTGACCTTACGATTACTATGAACCCTGCACTCGAAGGTGTTAAGGCTGCCGGAGTTCTCCTTGAGGTTCTTGGCAAGGCTATGGATGAGCTTGACTCCGACTCTGACTACTCCTTCTCTCTTAATGAGATGTATCCTAACGGATTCTTTGAAACCTACGAGCAGGAGCACGGTCTTCCCTCCGGTACTCTTTGCAGTAAGTTCTCATTCGCTCTATTCCTCGAGTTTGCGGAGAGCGCGTTCTCTCACCCGAACTACGCAGGACACAAAGAGGTGTTTGATACCACATGGACAGCCTATACCGAAAAGCTTACCGGTAAGAACATCGCAGATGACAGCGTAAGCGTTGACTATACTCTCTCTGAAGATTCTTACTACGTTTGTGTAAGTGACAGCTCTACCGGATATGCAGATCTCTTTGCGGACCGCATCGGTCTTAACAAGGATCAGCTTGGCTTCACCTCTCTTGATAACGTAGACTACTCCGAGATAGATAAGGCCGATCTTATCAGCATAGGATATAACGACCCCGATATGCTTAACTTTGCGGCTAATCAGGCGCTGGCATACGTTGGAAACTATATTTCAACCGATATACGCAACACACTTCTCGGATATTTCTCAACAGTATTTGACACTATATCGTCTAAAATTCCTCTTCTGACTGTTTACGGTCTTAAGAACACCATACTTAACAAGGCCGATTCCGCAGTAGACGGCATTCTTGAAAATGAGATGTTCGCAGGCAGAGCGGTTATGCCTATGGATTGGTCAGACGTGCTTGATGCGGAGCAGCTTCCGCTTGTAGACACACTGCGCGCGAAGGTAAAGGAGGCACTCACAAACGCTCTCGGATACGAAAGCTATACTATCGAGATCGACGTCGTTGAATGGCTTTCACTCAATGCGGAATCTCTCGGATTCGGCTCAAAGATTGCTTCTATCTTTGAAAACAAGGAGCTTCTTTACGGTATTCTCGGCGACAGCGCTTATGTAACCGTTAGTGTTCCTGTTGCAGACGGTTTAACCTTCGCACTTGAATCCTATCTTTACAGCTACGTAAAGTATACCGTTAAATCCTCTGCTCTTATTTCGTATATCAATGCTAATAATCCCGATGCGAGAATAGTCATTCTCGGTCACGTAAACCCCATAGAATGTACTTACCTCAACCTCGGTGACACCAAGATAAACGTTGGTGAAATAGTTGAGATCGTTGCCCTTGCATCGTCTGCAAGAGCTCTTATAGAGTTCAACTCATCGAGCAATTCCGCATTTGTATACATCCCCGATGCTAAATCCGTATACGAGTCGGCTGTTGAGGAAGGCTCGGCTGATGCTGATATCTTCAGCTTCCTCTCCCTCTATCTCAAGGATAGCAGCATACTCGACGTATGCCCCAGCGGATACTCTCACATTGCAGACCGAATGATTCATTACGTAAAGGTGAGCTGCACTCACGCATACGACAACTGCTCTGACACGGACTGCAATATTTGCGGTGAGGTCAGAGGTGCGGCAGCGCACAGCTACGGCGACTGGACAGTAACCAAGGAAGCAACAACCGAGGCTATGGGTGAAGAAAGCAGAATATGCACCATTTGCGGTCATACAGAGACAAAGAACATTCCCAAGAAGAGTGTCGAGGCTGATGTGACCGACTCTGACGGAAGCCTTGTTCTGCCTATCGTAATAGGCGCTGTGGCTGCTGTCGGTGCTTGCGGATTCTTGGTATACTGGTTCGTTTTACGCAAGAAACTCGCTAAGAAATAATAAAAACAGTTAAAATTAGATAAAAAATCCGCTAAGTAAAGTTTTCTTTACTTAGCGGACTTTTTTATAATTTTCTCTCAAAATATCCCTTGAGAGCCACCGGGGATTTTCCTTCAAATCCTATCTCGCCGAAAAGCGCTCTCACAACCGCTCTTTGCGTTGTATCGCAAGCCGAATACGCATTGACGTACGTGCGTAAATACGGCATCTCGTAAAGCTTGTAAGGGTCACCCAAAGAAACGAATACGGTGCGCTTATTCCTCAAGGCATATCCTCGCCAGAATGCCATAATGTTGTTCCAATCAGCCCTCAGCGAGCTTCCGGAGGATGATGCGGGAGCAATCGTCGAAAGTATGATTACCGCATCGTAATCCGAAACCGCAGCCTCTATTCTGTAATGGGTGGGGTTTGTCATAAAATCGACCTCAAAGCCGCGGCTCAAAAGCTGTTCGGTTATACCAGGAATAAGATTTCGCCTTTCGTTCTTCTTTCCGTAGGTGATATTTATCTGTAAGATTTTCGCTCCCCTTCTTAGCTTCAGCGGAAGGGTTGAGTCCATGTTTCTTATAAGAGTTATACTCTTCTCGGCTATTTTTTTGCCTATTTGTCTAATCTCTTTTACGTCTTCATCAGATGCGGAATACTCTCTCTCCTCAAAAAGACCTAGCTTTTTCTTCAGCTCTACGGTGCGCCTTACCGCATCTAACATACGCTCGCGCGGAATTTCGCCCGTTTTCAGAGCGCGAAGCACTCTGTGGAAATCGCCTCTTTCGGGGAAGAAGAGCATATCTCCGCCAGCCTTAAAGAACTCAACCGCCAGCTTCTCTACCCTGACTCTTCCCGAAACGCCTATCATGCTCATAGCGTCACTTGCTACAACGCCGGAAAATCCAAGCTCACCTTTTAAGAGGTCGGTAATCAGCCTCTTTGAAACAGATGCGGGCAAGGCTCCAAACTCGTCACACTCGGTTTCATATGCGGGAAGCGCGATATGACCCACTAGTATTGAATCGACCCCGCTATTTATCATTTCGGAAAAGACTCTGCCGTAGCTTGCGCGCCAATCCTCCATAGACATATCGTTTACAGAAGTGCAAAAATGCTGGTTTCTGTCATCTCTGCCGTCGCCGGGAAAATGCTTTGCACCAGTGGCAAAGCAGCCCTCGGAGCGCAAGCCGCGCGAGTATGCAGATGCAATTCTGATTACTGTGTCGGGATCGTCCGATGCGGCTCTTACGTTAGTTACGGGATTGTTAAAATTATAGTTTATATCCACGACGGGCGAAAATACCATTGATATGCCTCTGTCGCGGCAAAATCTCGCGGTATATTTTCCCATCTCGTATACAAGTTCTTCATCATCAGCTGCAGCGCACGCCATAAGTCCCGGCATTACGCTCTCGCCGACGTCCGACTTCTGCGGTCCGTACTCCACGTCGGAGGCGATAAGTATCGGAAGGTCGGTATGCCTTTTTATAGCATTTTTTATCCAAAGAATCATTTCTTTGGTATACACCGGAAGGGCAAAGAAATTACTAACGTGGTTTTCCTTTATAAATTGCTCAAGAACCCTCTTTCCCAGCTTTGGATTAAATTCCCATACAATAACAGAGGATACCAGCTGCTCGTCCGTCATAGAAGCTATAAGCTCTTCTATGCTTTTATTCATTTTTGTTACCTCCTTTTTGGCGTCATCTTACGCATTATTACAGTAGGTATATGAAAAAGTCTATATTATAGCTTTGTCAAGATATTCAAGCGAGCGTCTTACCATCTCGTCGCCTATATCCGTGCTTGCCTCTCTTGCTGACTCTGTAAACCAATGCTTAATATCGTCAATTCTGTCTAGCTTCACACACTCGGGGTAAAGGGACATAAGTATTGAAGATTCGTATTTTCCCGCGTGGTCGTATCCGGTTGCGTTCTGAACCTCGGTTGACATTGTGGGAATTACCTTTATCCAATTAAACGGATTGTTAGCTCCTTCAAGCTGCTCGTAATAGTTCGCGTACGACTCGCTTCCCCACCAGCCCTGGCCGAGAGTTTTTTCAAGATATTCCATTGTTGCTCGCTTTGCCGCCATGCGGTAGCAGAGTGTCATAGGCATCTCAGACTCCTGCTCAAACTGATGGTGAATTACAACGTAAATATTGCGAAATCCCGCACAGAGAAGGCTCTTAAATACGTAGTAAACATAGTTTTCAAAGGCTCTTTCCTCAACGTGTACGGTGCCGCTTTTATCATCTCCTACCGCATAGCTTGAGGGACTGTATGAAATAGTGGGAGCTATCATTATCTCCTTCTTTTCACTAAGCTTCTTTACAAGTCCTTCGGCAACGAGCGTATCACAGCCGTAGGAGCAATGAGGGCCGTGGTATTCCACAGTGCCTGCGCATATAACAAGAGGAATATTGTTTTCCTGAACGTGTTTTACTTCTCTTGGAAAGCTGTTATCAAAAATCATTTTCTTTTCCTTTCCTTTTTAGAATACTATTTCTATTTTACCTTCGTCGGCAAGCTCAAAGCAGAGCTTATTTCCGTTTATATCAAAGGCAATGCTCTCACCGTTATAGATAACCGATTTTGGCGCTTTGGCAAGTGTGATTTCCGCTGACGCGGGATAGAACACCTTTGCTGAAATTACATTATCACAGAGCTTTACGTCCTCAAGCTTGACGTTTGAATCGTATATAGCAAATTCGTGTCTTTTGCTTACCGCAAGCAGACGTGAGCCGTGAGGCGCGAGGGTGAAACTGCATGAATCGGAAAGCGCGTACTCCTCACCGCTCCAAACGTCAGTAATTATATAGTTTCCTTCTTCAAGTCCAAGCTCTTGTGCGTTTATGCTGATGAACTTTGTTTCTGTCTCGTCCGTATTGAAAATAGCTACCGTACGGCAGGGGGTAATCTCTGATGTGCCTACGGAGAAGTGCGGAGTCTTTATATACATTTTTTCAGGAGTGGGACAGGTGCCAAAACGGTAGTCGTAGCCTGCGTAGTATACGTCCTGACCGTTGTTTATATTACACGTTGCCTTCTTAAGCATCTTGAAGCGAGCAGATGACTTATCCGCTCTGCTGAAAACGCCCGCAAGCTCGACCATTGTTCTGGTTATGAGAATAAAGTTTACGCAAAACCGCGCATCCGTATCTGACAGTCCCGGAAACATACCGACAGCGTCGCTGTTTGGTACTATAAGGTCGCTTGTGTGGGTCGCGAGGCATGCCGTACACCAGAGATAATTGGTTTTAAGGTTAGACCAATTTCCCGAGCCTATATCTATGCCGTATCTGTAATTTGTGAAATGTGTGCCGAGGAAGGGATTTCCCATAACGATGTCGCATCCCGTCTGGAAATATCCGTCGGGAGATATTCTTTTTCTGACCTCGTCAAGCCACCAGCGTCTATGCTCGTAGCCGGATTTATCCTTGTTTTTAAGCAGGTCCTCGCTTACCTCGAAGGCATAGCTCCAGAAGTCGTGCTTAACTCCGTCAAAGCCCCAATCGTGTATCATAACGTCAAGAGCCTTTGTCATATATTCTCGGGTTTCGGGATTTGAAACGTCGAGAAGAAGATTTCTGTCCGTTCTTGAAGCATACGCGCACATAAGGTCGGGGCGCTCTCTCGCAATTTTAGAATCAGCGGGACAGTAACCACCTATCCATACGGCAGGGCGCAGACCTATCAGCCTTAATTTGTCGGTTACATAGCGTATTCCGTGCGGAAATTTCTCTTTATCCACACCGTCCTCGCCCTCATAGGGTACACCGAGTCCGTGCGCTCCCCTATCTTTAAGAGTGCAATATCCGTCGTCGAGCTGGAGCCATTTTACGTTTGGAAAATGCTTCACAAGCTCCTCCGCCTCGCGTAGCAGCAGCTCCTCGGAAACGTCGCGGAATATTCCATCATTCCAAGATCCCCACACAAGATTATCGCGGTTTATGGCGGTTGCGCCGTAGTTTGCGGGAAGCTTTTTTCTCAGCTCGTTAGAATATTCCTCAAAAATCAGTTCAATATCATCTGCATTATCGGTCTTTCCGAGATACCACTCGTCAACCAGCGTCTCACCCGGCGCAACTTCTCTGTACGCAATATCCTTAAAGGGTGAGTAGATATCAAAAATCACGTCACTGCCCTCATGGCGCAAGAGATAACAATGATAAAACACATTCTGCGACAGAGTTCCGTGAACGTAGCCGAGCTTTGTCTTATAATTGCTCAAAAGAATCGCGGGAAAGGGCTGATAAGGACACGCACCTATTCTGTCAACAATAACACCCGGGTCTGCCCACTTGTTGCCCGCTACCTCGTCAAACTCACTCTCATTTGCATCAGAGGCGGTTCTGTTATAATCTACTCGCAGGGTCATCTTTTGAAAAACGCGAGGAGTTTCTACGTGATAATAATAATCGTCATAGGAATCAAGTCCGAAATTTATTCCGCTGATACGCGTGCCAAGCTCTGTGAGCTTCAAGGTCTTATCCGATACGTTCTTAAATACACGCTTTACTGTAAAGCCCGAAGGAATTTCGGTAAAATACAGACAGTCGGAAACCTCATCCGAGGCGTAACTATAACAGAAGCTGCCGTTACCGTAAGTCTCATTATATTCGGGGAATATATCCCTCTCGGTAGTGCGGATAAAAGGAGTAAAGATTACGGAATCGTTACAGAAAAATGAGGAAAATTTACTGTTATTCATTGTTTTCTCCAATATTTAGAAAAGAAGGTCGGGGTGTTTAATAGCCAAGCGTCGTGTAATACGCAAGGTTCGTCTGTCTGTTATCAAGTCTGCCGTACTGAACTACGATTGGCTCGCTTGATTCAAGCTTCATTGCATACTGTGTTTCAAGGGGAATGTCGAAGCCGCACATATCGGTAAGGTTGTTCATTCTGAAGCATCTTACTCTCTTTGCTTCAACAGTCCATTCAATATTTTCGTAAGGCTCTTTATCCACGAAGAAGATAGAAACCTTGATTTTAGCCGTTTTGTCAGAGTCGTTAACCACTATAACGCTCTCGTGTCCCTTGAGTACGCCCTCCCCCTCGGGGGGAAGCTCGCAATCGGGGATTATCCAATCACATTTTCCTACTGCCATATCAGAAACCAAGCTCTATGATGCCTTTCTTGAGGTAGTCGGTGTAGCTCTCGCAGCCGTCAGCCTTGATAGCAGCGCCCTTTTCCCAACGGCAGCCGAAGGTGTCACCCGAAATGAAGGTGTCGATCTGGAAGGTCATATTCTCCTCGAGAGGATAGTGAGTAGAGGTCTCCATCCAAGGAGCTTCAACCTCAATCATACCCGTACCGTGACAAGGACCGTAAACGTAATTGTCACCAAAGCCTGCGTCCTTATACTGCTGAAGGAATTCTTGTGCGATTTTGTCCGCGTATGCGCCGGCCTTAAGCTGCTCCTCGGTCCAATGGTGCATCTTGTGGCAGAATTCAACTATCTCACGGCGCTTGCCCTCAAGCTTGCCCATAACAACGGGAAGTCCGATAGAGGGAGAGTAGCCGTCGATCTTTGCGGAGAGGTTAAGCTGAACGATGTCGTTCTTACCTATTGTCTTATATGTAGAACGGGAGATCGCGTGGCGGGTAGATGCCTCGGAGAACACGTACATAGGAAGTCCCTCGTACTCTGCGCCGTTCTCGTAAATAACTCTCTGCGCTACGCCGACCATCTGAAGCTCGGTTACACCGGGACGAAGATTCTTTATAACCTCGTCAGTTGCAAGCTCGATGATACGGAAGCCCTCGCGGATGCAGGCAAGCTCGTTCTGTGACTTTATCTTTCTGAGGTCAACCATAATGTCGTTACACTTAACGATCTCAGCCTTGGGGTATGCGTCCTTAAGTCCCTCGTAGATAGGAAGAGTACATTCAACGTAAGAGCCAAGACCTATTTTGATGTTCTCGCCGGCAACGCCGATAGCCTTGAAAACGTCGTTAAAAGTGGAAGCTTCGAGCTCGGGGTAAGAGGGGTCTGCCGACTCACGGAACTCACGAAGCACAAAGACCTTTTCAATCTTCGACCAGTCCTTACCGAAAATTGCCGACTCGGGACCGACGAGAAGCGCTGCGTCACCGGTAGCGGAGATAGCTACGCCCGCTCTCTCGAAGAGAGGCCAGAAGCCCGAGAAGTATCTTGCGTTAGCGTAGTCGCTCTCGGTGGAGCAAACGAGCATAACGTCGAGTCCTTTATCTGCGACCATTTTAGCCGCTTTTTTAATTCTTTCCTGATATTCCTCGTAGGGAATGCAAATTCTTGACATAATAAAACTCCTTAATAAAAGTATTTTTATTAAATTGTAACATAAATTTTATATTTTGTCTTTACAAAATAGTAAATATTTAGTATAATATTGTAAATAGTTTTGTTTTAGAATACTTAATAAGGATTTTTTGGAATTATGGATTTTGTACTTAAGAATTTTAAGAGCGAGATAAAGGTAACGAGGCTTGCAAACGTTCATTATTTTGAATTTACACCGAAATTTCACACCACCGATGACAGTCACGATTTTTGCGAGCTGGTATACGTTGACAGAGGAAGGATAGAAATATCATCGGATAATTATTCAGGGCCGCTCAAAAGCGGGTGCATGATAATACATAACTCTAACGAGCGCCATTCGCTAACGTGTGACGAGGAGATCGCTCCGAATATTATTATCCTGGGATTTGAGTGTAATTCTCCGAGCCTCAAGCTCCTGGCAGATGCTCCCATTCCCTTGACCGAGGAGCTTCAGAAGATGCTGGCGGAAATAATCAAAGAGGCAAGATGCGTCTACGAGCCTCCGTACGATATACCGAATATCAGAGATATGAAGAAAAAACGAGACTTTTCATTCGGAGCTGACCAGCTGATAAAAAATTATCTTCAGATATTTCTTATCAAGGCAACAAGGCTTCACGAGCAGATGGACCAGGGCGACAAATCGCACATCGAATCGCTGGTAAGCGGCAGCGGATTCACAAGAATCAGCGAAGTGAAGAGTTATCTTGACGAAAACTTCACAGAGAGAATAAGCGTAGAGGAGCTGTGCTTTATTTTCAACACCAATAAAACCACGCTATCGAAGGAATTTAAGAAAATTTACGGGCATACGATCATTGATTACGTAAACTTAAAGCGAGTTGAATATACGAAAAAGCTCTTGCGCGATGGGGATAAATCTCTGACGAAAATTGCCTATTTGATGAATATGTCATCGGTTCATTACTTGACCGCGCTGTTCAAAAAATACGCAAAAATCACCCCGACAGAGTATCTTAACTCATTAGAGAAAAAGTTTGATTCGTAAATAGAAAAAGAGCAGTTCGAAAAACTGCTCTTTTTTTACGCAATAAGCGGATTTATTTCTTTCTGAATCTGGGAAGATCAACGAGCGGGAGAACGTCGATGGGCATACCGGTGGCTATGGACTTGTTTCCTGCTATACCGGTGAGAATCGACAGTGCGCCGTCCTCGTAGCCTGCTGCTCTCTTATAGGGGTCCTCGTCGGGAGTGCCGAATATGTCGTTCAAAAGAACTCTATCTCCGCCGCCGTGGCCGCCAACGCCCTCCTCTATCGGAACGTCGTATCTTTCTCCAAAGAGATTCTGAACGACGATGGACTTATGCTCAAGGCAGCCTTCCTTATCGGAATCGCCTCCTGCGTTGATATATACCTCCTCTGCAACGTCAAGCTCAATGCGTCCGTTTGTACCCGTGAAGGTAACGCGGAAGCCCTCGCGCGCGGAATATGCGTTAAGAGAATAGGAGAGCTGCGCGCCGCTTGCATACTGAACGACAACGTTCATAGTATCCTCGATGCTGATATAATCACCGAAAACGCTCTGGTCGCGAAGATATCCGTCCTCATGCTCGGCATTGTAGTAAAGTCCCTCGAGGTTGCCTCCGTCACGAAGGTCGAGGGCGAAGGGGTCGTCCTTGGCGATAGGGTTGTCAGTTCCTCTGTTATAGAACTTTGTAACACCGCGCTCCTCTGCATTTTCTCTGCCGTAGAACTTAAGTCCACCGAGAGCGAACACCTTAGTGGGATAGGTGCCGAGCCAGAAGTTTACAAGGTCGAAGTGGTGGGTGGATTTATGTACCAGAAGTCCGCCGGAATTTCTCTTATCCCTATGCCAACGGCGGAAGTAGTCAGCGCCGTGAGAGGTGTTGAGCATCCACTCAAAATGCACCTGGGTAATCTTACCGATAGTGCCCTTCATAATAAGCTCGCGTATCTTGGTATTGTGAGGCGCATAGCGGTAGTTGAAGGTCACTCTGAGATTTCTTCCCGTACGCTCGATGCAGTCGATTATCTCCTGGCACTTAACCTCGTCAACAGTCATAGGCTTTTCGGATATTACGTCACAGCCCATTTCCATCGCCTTGATAATATATCTATGGTGAGTTCTGTCAACTGTGGTAACGATAACGTAGTCGGGCTTGGTTTCAAGAATCATCTTCTCAAACTCGTCAGCCTTATAGGTAGGAACCTTGTGATAACCGAACTCGCTCTCGAGTACGTTGTTCGCATAATCCATACGGGTCTGGTTTATGTCACAGAATGCAACAAGCTCCGAGGTTTCATTAAACGTCTTGGCAACTGCCTCGTAGTACATTCTGGCTCTGCCGCCTGTGCCGACTTGGGCATATCTTTTTTTATTCATAGCACTCTCCTCGCTAAAATTAATTTTCATGCATATTATACTATAATAAACATTATTTTTCCTTAATTTTTTTGACGAGTTTATGCTTATTTCTTTGTTTTTTTGATGTAATTGGAAAAAATATATTTAGTCCTCGTTATAAAACTCGGCTCTGGCGTCCTTTGACAAACGAATTAACATCTGCGCAAATTCATCGCTCGCTTCAATGAAGATTTCGGCACGCTCGGCGCTCGATACCGCATTGATGCAAAGGCGGGTCGTCGGCATGAGAGTCGGAAGATAAGAATACTTTCTATACCCCTTCGGTGTTTTGTGCTCGGTCGCCGCCTTCCTATCAAGCATCTCAACCTTGGTTATTGAGAAAAGGTCAAGCCTGCAAAGCGTGGTTTGGCGCTTGCCAACTACCTGCCTTACCACAAAAACGGGTGTACCCTCGTGGTCGGACGTTATATCATAATAATATTCGGGGGCTATATACTTCGTATGCACGAGAACCGCCGCCGTAATGAGTGAGACAACGAAAAGTCCTATGATACCCTTATAAACATTAATTATAAGGTAAACCGGTGTCAGGGAAACCGCAAGTGCAAGAAGAATGAAAAAGAGCCTTTTTGCGTTCTGGTTAGTTGGCTTTGCGTGCACGTAAATTTCATTTAGCATTTGGTATCTCCTTATCAGAAAGCTCGTACGGCACAAGGGGGAATCTGTCAGATGAATAGTAGATAAGTATCATAAACGGCTGAGCCGTCTCATCCCCCTTTACCCTCACCTCAAGACGAATCCAGTCAACAGCGCTGTCTTCTCCCTCTGTCCCGAGGTCAACTCCGTCGAAAACAAGCTTTACGTACCTATACATAAGAAGCGAGTCGGTCTCCGTTGCAACGAGGCGCGCGTCCATTGGAGTTCCCTGCTCGGCATCGGGAGTGTCAGGATCCGCTTCATCGCCCTTTCGCATTGCGACAAGTGTGTAATCAAATATATCGCCGTCGGGGTCGAGGCCTGTGATGCCGTATTTTTCTTCAAGTGTTTTCATAAGCGAGGTGTTATACCTGAGTGTCACCTGAAGCTGATTTATATCCGGGATAAGTATGAGATTTTTGCAGAAGAAATTACCCTCGTCAGAGTCATCGTAGCCGTAATTTCGGCTATCGAGAAGGTCCTGCGTAAGCGCCCCGATGTTTCCGCCCGTTGCGTTATAGTGCTGTGTCAGAGTATCTGTATAATAAATATCGCTGACGGTGTCGGGATAATAGTTAAAAATTATCAGACGGAAGCCTATGAAGGCAACGACTGCAAAGCAGAGTGTGATTATCAAAATTTTCAGTATCTTGCCGACGGTGCTTGTGCCGGGAGCCTCGTCAACCTCGTTATAATCGCCGTAGCGCTCAAAATCGCTCATAGAAAAATCCTTTTTATAATATATAATATCTATATTATAACGCATCGGCATGGCAAAGTCAACCAAAAGAAAAAAAGTTACAAAATGAGGGCTGCCACGCGGTATTACGTAACAGCCCTAAAAAATATATTAGAAAATCTTATCGCGGCCGAGGTAGAGGTCTGCCTTCTCGCCCTCGGTAAGCTCGTCGATATCCATTCCCTTCTTCATTGCTGTCCAGGCTCTGTTGGGTACGGGGGGATTAAACGCGGGAAGCTCGATGCCGGGGGTGTTTATTCCAGATACTGCACCGGGGGCGTCCTTTCTGTAATTTCTTACGTTTTTCTTCTCGGTGTTGTCGGTTGTCTTGGTTTGATGATTTTTCATACCTTGTTCCTTTCATTTACGGAAGCTCCGTATGCTTATTATTACACTTATGGAAAATTTTATAACAAATTGTATATCCGATTCCGTTTTGGTTGATTTTTGGCTGAAAATATGATAAAATAGATAAAAAAGGGGGTGCTGTATGCTTTATTATAATTTAAGTGAATATTTCAGAAGAAAATACGGCACAAGGCTTAAGAAAATATGCATAGACGGCGGATTTAGCTGTCCTAACCGCGACGGGCGGTGCGGAGTTGGGGGCTGTATATACTGCGGAGAGCGCGGAGCGGGCGAGCATATCGAGGGCGCTCTGACTATCGGCGAGCAGGTAAGGTCGGCTCTTGCGGGTGCGCCAAAAGAAGCGAGGGTTGTCGCTTATTTTCAGAATTTTACAAACACTTATGCGCCTGTTTCTGTTTTGAAGGAGAGATATGACGAGGCGCTTATCGACTCTCGCATCGTTGCGCTGGCGATAGGAACGCGCCCCGACTGTATAGACGAGGACGTCTGCCGACTCATTAAAAGCTACAAGGAAAGGTGCGACGTGTGGGTGGAGCTTGGACTCCAGACGGCAAACGACAAAACGGCAAAAATAATAAACAGAGGATACGACCTTGATTGCTTTGAGAGAGCTATGTCCCTGCTAAAAAAGCACGAAATCGACGTTGTTGTGCATCTTATAGTCGGACTTCCCGGTGAGAGCATAGACGACGTGAGGGCAACGGCTGAATATATCGGCTCGCTCGACCTCTTCGGCATCAAGATACATTCGATATACGTTATGCGCGGCACGCGCCTTGCCGAGATGTACGAGGCGGGAGAATACACGCCGCCGACGCTTGATGAATTTGTAGAAGGGGCGGTATACATTCTGACGCATATAAGCAAAAAAACCGTTGTGCATAGGCTGACGGGTGACTGCCCGAAGGACGCGCTGCTGGCGCCCGAGTGGAATAAGGACAAACACGCTGTAATAGCGAAGATTACCGAAAAAATGGAAAAAGATGGCTTGTGTCAGGGGGCGCTCAAGGTACAGTGTTAAAAGAAAAAGAGATATGATTTGGATTAATCCTCGTCATATCTCTTTTGTTTATTTGGTTTTTGCTGTTTTTTCTTCGATTATTCGGCTTCGTTTACGGAAATGTTATCGAATACGATATTGTCGAAGAGGTATGACTGATTAGTCGCACCGGAAGTCCTAACTACGAAATACAAGCCTCCAATTACAGAAGCATCCTTCGTCGTCGTATCAGTAGCGCACTTTGTTCCGTCTACGTAATAATCAATGGTTGCACCGGTCTCCGTTCTGGTGACAATAATGCAAATGTTATACCATACATTTTTGTTCAATGTTGACTTCTTGTTAAATGTACAAGATGAACCGGTTAAAGAACCGTTATAAAGTCTAATATCATTTATATCAGTTCCAGCACCGTTTCGAATGTCAAATTCGGCAATATAATCAGATTGTGCATCGGAGCCGAGGAAGCAGAAATCAGTTTCAAATACTGCTTGCTCTCCGATTTCAAGATTTATATCGTTAGCATTAATAACGATCCATTTCCATCCGCTTGTATCACCGATCTTCATGCTTCCGGTATTAGTTACTACAACTCCACCGGTGGTGTAATTATTAAGTACTGTAGAAGCATAATTTGTAGATTTGAGTTCATCGCCCACTTCGATCGTGGTATCATCGGTGAAATCATATACGGTAGCACCGGTTATCTCACCGTTTTGAGCCTTGTTGTAATATACACCCTGACCCTTAGTACCGGAATTGGGAATGATTCCCATATAAACGTTATCAAACATATACTTTGCGTCAGTACCGTTATGTTCAAAATAGATGGAATCAAAAATACTGTTCGCACTAGAGCTCGAGCAAGTCTTACTAACCGCAAGCTCTCCGTTAATGTAAACATTAAGCTTTCCGTGATAAGCTGTAGAGCCGGAAACGCTGAATCCATTAGCTACAATTTCATATTCAAACAGAAGGTTGTACCACTCACCTTGAGTAAGAGTAAATTCCGGTGTCTTACTAAATGCCATAGCACCGTTTGCATCATAAAACTCGTAGTTAAATAGATTGGAATTTCTGTTTGAAGTAGACGAAGAACTACAGATACCGAAGCCGTACGCAAGTCGTCCATCTGCGTTACTATCAGCACTTCCATCACGTCCTGTACCCTGAGCATACTTAAAGTCCATCTCGAGAACGTATTTTGTACCTACTTCAGCATCGTTTTCACTATTGTCGGGACCTTTCAATCTCCAAATGCCCCACGTCTTATTGTAAGTACCGTTCGTACCTGCCACAAGCTCACCGTCATCTGCAGCGAGATAATTTGCAGCACTCATATCGTTCAACGTTACTTTATTTGTATACGAAACTATTCCGCCGTTCGAAACAGTATCAAGGCTTTCTACATCATCAAAATCATAAATTACATTAGACGTTGCTGATGCCATTCCGTTATAATACTTACCGTTGCCTTTCGTATCCTCATAGACAAAAGCATTTGAGTAAAGATTATCAATATAATACTTCTGACCGCCTGTAACAGAGCGCATTTCCATATACAACGATTCAGGTGTACCAACAGAGCTTACTATATTTGTCCACGCAAGCTCACCGTCAATATATATGCTTACGGTAGCACGTCCCTCATTGGTTGTAGTAGTTACATCGTCTAGTTTATAAATGTCATACTCGATACGCACATCGTACCATTCTCCTACACTAAGCTTAGCTGTGGATGTAGCGCTACCTATACATATCGCGCTTTCACCAGCCTTCGCATAAATATCAGAGGACGTAAAGTTTTTGCCCGAATTTCCTGCCGCATTATTATATCCTTCTACCGATCCATTCAAGCCAAAGAATACGATTCTTTCGTCAGCAGCCTTTTCAAAAGTTAGCTGTGCAATTTGGAAGTCGAAATCCACGATATACTTCGTTCCAACACCGTAATTGGAAAACTTATCGTTTCCTATATCTATCTTCCAGCCACCACCCGTGGAAGCAGCTGTACCCGTTGTTATATAATCGCTCGCACTTCCGTTCTTTCCTACACCGTTTTCAAATGCCATATATACACTTGCATTGTCTGCATCTGTCAAGTTTATGGCATCCTTTTTCAACGTATAGCAATAAAGAAATCCGTTGGTGTATCTTACATACTTTTGGTTCTCAAATAAAACGTTTACATCCGTTAATCCTTCAAAATCATTCATTATACCATCGGTAGTATAATAAAGATTATACGAATGAGTACCGGGTGTTGTATAAAGCGATGTTAAATTCTTTCCATCAGAAGCTGTTGCTGTCTTATATATCGCATCATCTACTGAAGAGTTTGTATAAGCAATAACGAAATCTCCATTATTATTTATATTGTCAATGGAGCCTACTCGAACGCCCTTTGTAGTTGTAACCAAATCACTACGAAGTTCGCCGTCAACGTAAATATTAGAAGTCACATCATAATAAGCATCTGCCCAGCCGTATTTGTCGATATCGGCTGCTACGGTATCATCGGTCTGGCTGAACACTTCCTGTACGGCTGCGCCGTAGTCGAGAAGCGCTGTATAGAGAGTTACCTGGTCGGCTGTGGGGCTTGCAGAGAAGCGGTTCATAGCGTAGGTGTAGATGCTGTACTCTACACTCTCTGCCGCCTCGACCTTCGTGCCGTCGGTGTTCTCGATATATGCCTTTGCCGTTACGGTTTTTGTCATGTCCTTGGGAGCTATGCCCTTGGAGTAAACTATGTAATAGGTAGTACCGTTTATGGTTGCGGTCATCTTATTGCCTTCTGCATCGGTGGCGACTTCCTTAACGTAAGCTTCGTCATCACCGTGCTTGATCTCAACCTTTACGGTCTGACCGTCTGCGAGGCCGTCAGCCTGTACGTAGTACAGTATCTGAGGTGCGCCCTCGTATGAAATATTCTTACCCGCTATTTTTACCTCGGTTGCACCCGTGCCGGCTGCCGAAACGGTTATGCCGACTATGGCGCAGAAGAGGAGAAGTGCGGTCAAGGTAAGAGTTACTATTTTAATAGTTCTTTTCGTTTTCATACCCTTATTCCTTTCATTTTACTCCGCTTAGTTAAAGACGCCTGCCGCAGCGTTTCCGTAAGCAAGAACCTTGTTATAGAGGTTTAACTTTGCGGGGTCGGTGGTCTGTGTGAGCTTGGTTTCTGCCCAGCCCTTGATGCTGAACGTAGTTATCTCAGAGATGATGGATACGTTTCCTTCCGCGTCCTTCTCAACCACTGCTACGAAGAAGTCGCTGTTAATATACTTTGCGGCGATGCCGTGGCTTGCGTAATAGTAGGTTTCTTCTCCGTCGTACTTAAGCTCGTAGGATACGTGAACGTTGTTTGCTACCGTACATTCTGCGGTGTCAGGTGCCCAAACCATAACGCCGACAGTACCGTCGATTTCTTCTGCTCCGGTATAAACGGCTCCGTTATACTCAATATTAAACGCAAGGTGCATCATATCTCTGTGCTCTACGTTGATAGAGGCGATTTCAGCCTTTACATTTGTTTCTTCGGCAGAAACGCCTATACAAGTCAGCGCGCCGAGAGCGAGCGCCAATGCAAGAACGAGTGCCGAAATCTTTGTAAATCTTGATTTAGTCATTTCTCTTCTTTCCTTTCATAATTTTTCCGCGAATATCATCCCCAGTCAACTGCATCCTTATCGACGTTGTCCCACGACTCGCCGACGTAGCTGGTGGCTATGATATCCTCTCCGGAAATTGTGACAACGGTAATAAGCGCGTTGTCGTAAGGCAGTTTTTTCGTTTTCATCCTTTTATCATTTCCTTTCTAGATTTAATATCTACTTTTGGGCATTGGCAAACTTGGGCTTTTATGCCGCGTGCCTAAAATACATATTCTACTTGCATTTTACACCCGTTTTTTTATAAATTCAATATGGTTTTATTAGTTTTGTGAAGTGTGACGAAAAAGTTCTCCTTTATTACCATGGTCAAAAAATATAAGAAATATCGCTATTTTTGCGTTTTTAAGCTATTTTTCTTTGTTTTTATAAATTCGATTTTTGGTAAATTTTGGAGTGCGTGTAGCGATATAGTCATGACCACCGGCCGTGCCGGTGGCATGCACAAGCCCCCTTAGGGCATAACACCGGCTCGGTGAGCCTATAGGCTCATCGAAAAGTCCGCCAACCGCGCAGATTTTACCGGCTTGCACCTAAAGGGGCTTTCTTATTTGCCTTCTTTTGCCGGCTCACCCGTAAACGGGTCGATATATTCTTTTATGCTCAGTTGCTCAGCCTCACGATCTTCGTGTAATTGATTCCTTATGTATTCCGCAATTGCCTTTTTATTGCG
>JAZOAA010000020.1:0-15488 GCA_045595265.1 Eubacteriales bacterium | reverse complement strand
GAGTGTTTTTTCTGTATAGAGATTGCAAATGAAGAAGACAGAGTCCGCGGCTGGGAGGATATTAAGACCGTAGGTGAGGCTCTTCCTCATACATGGGGCGAATATAAGCACGACGGCAACCAAACCTGCTATTCTTACGGTACTAAGACAGCTACTTGTACTACCTGTACCATAGAGGTTAAGGTAACGGATACAAAGGACGCTACAGAAGCTGACGGAGTAGCGATGAAGGATCACGCTTGGGGCGAGTATGTTTTCGATGAAGGCTCAGCTACTGATTGTTCGTACGGTACCGAAACTGCCACCTGTACTACTTGTCCCGCTGACAAGGCAGCAAAGAATACTAAACTTGTTGAAGGCACGGGTGATCTCGAGGATCATATTTACGAATATACTCTCAATAATGATCATACATGTACTTCATACGGTACTAAGACTGGTAAATGCACTACTTGTCCCGAGGGATTCGAGGATGAAAAGACCGTGGATGCTACGGCAGAGGACGGCGTCATACTCCTTGATCACGAATATGATCAAGAGGTTCCTGATTCGAAATTCGCTGTAACTGGCCAGGATAATACTTATTATCTGTCCTGTGAGTGCGGAAAGTCCAGTGAGAATGCAGAACAAGTATTCACGGTTTCTGTTGAAACTGAAACCGGAAACGGCGACCAGCAGGTTACTGAATAATCACAAAATCTAAAATTTTAATAGGCGGCTCGTTTGGGCCGCCTATGTCTTTCAAAATAAAAAGGGCTGATAAAAATTCTTATCAGCTCTTTTTGTTAATTTTAGGTAATTTGATTTGGTTAAATCTTGAAATATATGATACAGACGACAGAGAAGTAATCTTGTATATCTGTCCGGATTTGTCCTCAACAACAAGTGCGCAGGTTGTTTTGTCAACGTCAATAATTCTGCCCGTAAGTTTCTTTCCATTCAGCGAATATCTAATTGTTCTGTCATAATATAAGAACTTCTGTTTATAAGCATTCATGTGCTTTGCGGGATTCTTAATATCAATGTAAATGTCAAAAAACTTATTTAATACCGTCTTCATAATTATCATTGGTATAGACGGACTGTTTTCATCAAACACTGAGCTTATCATATCCGTAAGACGAGGTGAGAAAAATTTATTATCAAGCTTCAGCGCAAACGTGACTATCAAATATTCATAAGATGAGTGGCTGTCAAGCTTACCTTCAATCGAGCATCCGCCAATCTTCTGATTTTCATAATATAAGTCGGATACCCAGCCGATTTTAGCCTTTTTCGTTATATGCTCTTCAAAAGCGCCAAGAAGCGCCACAGCAGAAAGAGGGGCTAAAAGTCCCGCTTGAGAAGGGAAAAATGATGGGCGTAAAATACAGGAGATAAAAACTCCGTGCTCTACCGCACCTTCGGGGATTCTTGTTCCCGTTATTTGTGATTTCGTTTGATTTTCTGAAAAGACGACGTATCTGTCAGGTTTACCCGCGTTTGCATATTCTCTCGCAAGCTCGAGGGTGGAGGGGAGCGTTTTCCAATACTCAAGCTTGATATTGTTTCCGTCGCTTGCGCGAAACGTTGTCATTTCCTTAAATTCGTAATTCATACACTCCTCCTCTCCTCATTACATTAAATAATATTAATAAGCCTTACCCCAATAAACAAGCTTTTTAGCAGCTCTGCCGCAGCATACGCACTTTTCGCCAACAGGTTCAGCGTCGAAGGGCATGCAGCGTGAGGTTACATCTGCCTCTTCTTTTAGCTTCATCTCGCACTCAAGCTCACCACACCACATGGCTTTGATATAACCGCTCTTTTCGTTAGCGATTGCTACAAGCTCCTCAAGGTTAGTAGCGGTAAAGGTTCTGTCCTCGCGGTTTTTAAGAGCCTTTTCATAAAGAGCGGTGCGAAGATTTTCAAGCCCTTCGCCAACGGCGGATACAATATTATCAATAGATACAAAGCTCTTTTCTCTGTTATCACGTCTGACAACAACGCACTTTGATTCAGCAAGATCTCTGGGACCTATCTCAATGCGAAGAGGAACGCCCTTCATTTCGTATTCGGAGAACTTCCAGCCGGGTGACTGCTCGGAGTCGTCAACCTTGACTCTGTATCCAGCACTCTTCAGCTTGTCAGCGATAGCATTTGCAGCATCTATAACGCCCTCCTTGTGCTGCTGAACAGGGATAACAACAATCTGTATGGGAGCAACGCTGGGAGGAAGCACAAGACCTGAATCATCGCCGTGTGTCATAATTATACCGCCGATGATACGTGTCGAAACGCCCCATGAGGTTTCGTAAGCGTACTTGAGCTGGTTGTCGCTATCAAGGAACTGAATGTCAAACGCCTTGGCAAATCCGTTGCCAAAGTTGTGTGAAGTACCGCCTTGAAGTGCCTTTCCGTCGTGCATAAGAGCTTCAACGGTGTAGGTAGCTTCCGCACCCGCGAATTTTTCCTTATCGGTTTTTTGACCGCGTATTACGGGCATACCAAGCTCTTTCTCGAAGAAATCAGCATAAACGTTCAACATCTGAACGGTTCTCGCCTCTGCTTCTTCTGCGGTTCTGTGCATAGTGTGTCCTTCCTGCCACAAAAATTCACGTGAACGAAGGAAAGGACGAGTGGTTTTTTCCCATCTCACAACAGAGCACCACTGGTTATAGACCTTGGGCAGATCGCGATATGATTTAATAATATTAGCGTAATGCTCGCAGAATAAGGTTTCGGACGTAGGACGAACGCAAAGACGCTCTGTCAGCTTCTCGTTTCCGCCGTGAGTCACCCATGCAACCTCAGGAGCAAAGCCTTCAACATGGTCCTTTTCCTTTTTCAGTAAGGATTCGGGAATGAACATAGGCATATATACGTTCTCAACACCGGTTTCCTTAAATTTTGCATCGAGGATTTTCTGTATATTCTCCCAAATTGCATAACCGTAGGGGCGTATAATCATACAGCCCTTTACGCTGGAATAATCAATAAGGTCTGCCTTCTTAACTATATCCGTATACCACTTGGCAAAATCTTCATCCATAGCGGTAATTTCTGATACTAATTTTTTGTCTTTCTGTGAATTGCCTGCCATAAAACAGTTGATATCCTTTCGAAATATAATATATCAGCATAAATTATATAACAAAATGTGAATTTTGTCAAGCGATTTTCCTCTTTTATAACATAAATATTTTGGGTTTTGCACGTCTTTTTGTGCAAATAAACGTTTTTTGCAAGAAAAGAGTAAAAAATATATATTTTTTGCAAAATCACTTGAAAAATCTTTCAAAATATACTATAATATAAAGGAATTTTGTTTGAAAATGAATAATTGGTATTAGATTCTTTCAAAATTGTTGAAGAACAAAGGGGTTATTTATGAAAAAATACAGTGAATTTACAAGAGAAGAGCTTCTTAAGGAAAGAGATGCTCTTGTAGAAAAATATAACGAGTATAAGGAAGCGGGACTTAAGCTTGATCTTTCGAGAGGAAAGCCTAACTCCGATCAGCTTGATATCAGTCTGCCTCTTCTTTCGGAGGCAAGACCTCGCGAGAAGTGCTTTTCGGAGAATGGAGTTGACTGCCGTAACTACGGTGTTCTCGACGGTATTCCGGAGATGAAGCGCCTCTTTGCGGATATGCTTGGAATTAAAGAAGAATATATAGCAGTAGGCGGTAACTCGTCTCTGCAGCTTATGTACGATACTATTACACGCGCAATGCTCTTTGGTGTTCTCGGCTCCGAGCGCCCCTGGTGTCAGGAGACACAGCGTAAGTGGATATGCGTGACGCCCGGTTATGACAGACACTTTAAGATGACAGAGGTTCTCGGCTTCGAGCTTCTTTCCGTAAAGATGACCGAAACAGGCCCCGACATGGATGAGGTAGAGCGCCTTGTTAAAGATCCTACCGTCAAGGGCATTTGGTGCGTTCCCAAGTATTCAAATCCTTCCGGCAACACCTATTCTGACGAAACGGTACGACGCCTTGCTAAAATGGAGTGTGCAGCTCCCGATTTCCGTATTATGTGGGATAACGCATATGCTGTGCATGATCTTGGAGAGGAAGGAGATAAGCTTCTCGATATATTTACCGAGGCTGAAAAGTATGGCAACCTTGATAGGATATTTTATTTTACCTCAACCTCGAAGATAACGTTCCCCGGTGCAGGTGTAGCAATGATGGCTGCATCTCCTGCTAACCTAAAGCAGATTTCGCAGTATCTCGGAGTGCAGACCATAGGCTATGATAAGCTTAATCAGCTTCGCCATACGACCTATTTTGCAGATGCGAAGGCCGTTCATGCTCATATGATGAAGCTTGCCGAGTTTATAGGCAAAAAGTTCGAGATAACGCTTGATGCACTTGAATCTATCCGCGGATTAGGTATAGCTCAGTGGACCAAGCCTCGCGGAGGATATTTTGTTTCTCTTGACGTTCTTCCCGGTACGGCAAAGCGCGTTTATGAGCTTAT
The DNA here is from genome assembly GCA_045595265.1 of Eubacteriales bacterium. Classification (GTDB taxonomy): domain Bacteria; phylum Bacillota; class Clostridia; order Oscillospirales; family CAG-272; genus UBA1740. The sequence continues at coordinate 11,022 of JAZOAA010000020.1, read as the reverse complement.
GAAGGATGCGGGCGTTACACTCACCTCTGTCGGTGCAACTTATCCTTATGGCGTAGATCCCGAGGATAAGAATCTCCGTATTGCGCCTACCTATCCGACAGACGAAGAGGTAAAGCTCGCGACAGAGATTTTGGTTTTGACGGTAAGACTTGCCGCGGTTGAGAAAATGCTTAAATAATACAAAAGTCGGGCATAATCTATAGACTATGTCCGACGCTTTTTGTTTTTAGTTTATATTATCTCTGAATCCTTTTCCGAGAATTTCACTGGTTTTGGTTATAATAATGAATGAATGTGGGTCGATGCTTTCGACGAATTGTCTTAGCATTATCGCTTCTGAACGACGGCAAACGGTGGTGATGACCGTTTTATCCTCACCCGTGTAGATTCCTTTTGCCATATGTACCGTTGCACCGTGCTTCATTTTTGTAACGATATAGTTGTTGATTTCCTCGGGCTTTGTGGTTATGATCGTAAATGATTTGCACATGTTTATAGAGTCTAAAATATCATCGACGACAAACACCTTTGCGAAAAGACCGAGAAGCGAGAACAATCCTGTTTGAGCGGAAAACGCAATTCCTGCGTCTGTGAATTTGATAAACGTAGCCGCTGCAATGAGAAAGTCGGTACAAAGAAGTGCTGTTCCAACGTTCATTTGCGTATATTTTTTAAGTACGAGAGCGGCAATATCAGTTCCGCCTGACGAAGCTTTACATTTGAATATAATAGCAGAACCGATACCGGTAAGCATTACGGCGTAAACAAGCTCTAGGATAGGATAATCTGTCATAGGCGCATCAAGCGGTAAAAGCTGCTCAAAAACCCAGTTTTCAAGCGAGAGCATTAACGAACAGTAGATCGTTAATGAGCCGCATTCTTTTCCAAGAATAATGACGCCTAAGATTAATAGCAACACGTTAATAATCATCATGTACGTCGCTTGAGACATAATCGGAAATGCATTAGATAAAATTATAGAAATACCGCTCACACCGCCCGTAGCAAATCCATTAGGCGCCTTGAAGAAATATATTCCCGCGGCCATTAAAAGAATACCGAAATTAAGAAAGCTCCAATATCTTATAGAATCCAAAACTCCCTTGCTTTTTTGCTCTGCATTTTCCTTCATTTAACCATCCTCCAATTTTTTAGACATAATAATTATACTCAAAATTGCATGAATGTCAAGTGGGATGCAAAATTCATTTCAGGGCTGTCTTTGGCATTTTTTCGACCGATTTTGCATAAACAACAATTTATTAATTCATTATTTGCATCCTTGACAAAGAGGTATATTCGTGATAAAATATTTATGTAAATTTATTAAAGGATTTTCGTGTTATGACAGTTGAAAAAGCAAGTGAGCGCATTGCCTTTTTGCGTGAAGAAATTCAGAAAAATTCCAAGCTTTACTATGAAAATGATGCGCCCGAAATTTCGGATTACGAATACGATATGATGTTTCGTGAGCTTTCCGAGCTTGAAGAAAAATATCCCGAGCTGAAAACAGCTGACTCTCCCACTCTCAGAGTAGGCGGCCGCGCTCTTGATAAGTTTGAAAAGTACACACATACTGTGAAAATGGGAAGCCTCACCGACGTTTTTTCCTACGATGAGCTATACGATTTTGTAAAAAGAACAGACGATGCTTTGGGAAGTGGTGCCGCATATTCGGTTGAACCTAAAATTGACGGTCTCTCCGTTTCTTTAACCTATCGCGACGGAGTTTTTGTAAAGGGCGCTACAAGAGGCGACGGAGTTGTCGGGGAGGACGTTACAGAGAATCTTCGTACTATAAAATCTATTCCGTTAAGACTTACGGAGCCTCTGCCTTATCTGTGTGTCAGAGGCGAGGTTTTTATGCCTAAAACCGTTTTTGATGCGATTAATGAGGCAAGAGAAGCCGCCGGTCAACCGCTTTTTGCTAACCCCAGGAATGCCGCGGCAGGCTCTCTTCGCCAGCTTGACCCAAAGATTGCGGCATCCAGAAGGCTGGATATTCTTATTTTCAATCTTCAGGACGGCAGTCTTTATTCAGACGGCAGAGAGTGCGAAACTCATGAGGAGTCGCTATCCCGTCTTGATGAGCTTGGCTTTGTCACCGTAACAAACAGGAAGACCGTTTCCGGATACGAAAACATTGCTGAGCATATAAAATATCTTGGTGAAAACCGAGATACGCTCAGCTTTGATATGGACGGAGCCGTTGTAAAGCTTGACAGTCTGGAATCCAGGCGCAAGGTAGGCGAGGGTACAAGCACACCGAAATGGGCGGTTGCCTATAAATATCCACCGGAAGAGAAGGAAACTACGCTTTTATCAGTAGATATACAGGTTGGCAGAACCGGAGTTCTTACTCCTACGGCGAATTTATCTCCTATAAGACTTGCGGGAACTACGGTTTCCAGGGCCACGCTTCACAATGCGCAGTTTATTTCTGAGCGTGATATAAGGATAGGCGATACCGTTGTGGTAAGAAAAGCAGGTGAGATAATCCCGGAGATAATCCGTTCAATTCCGGAGAAAAGATCGGGCAGAGAAGAAATTTTCGTTATGCCTACGCTTTGCCCCTCATGTAATCATCCGGTTTATAGAGATGAGTGCGGTGACGGTGCGGCAACAAGATGCACAAACCCCGCCTGTCCTGCACAAACTGCGCGAAGCATAACTCATTTTGCTTCCAAGGGGGCTATGAATATAGACGGACTTGGACCGCAGGTCGTTGAGCTCTTGTTATCTGCGGGAAAGATTTCCGACATTGCCGACCTCTATTCATTGAAGGTTGAGGACGTAGAAAATCTTGAACGCATGGGTAAAAAGAGCGCTGAAAATCTTATCAATGCGATAGAACAGTCCAAGTCGCGCGGACTTGAAAGATTGCTTTACGCTCTCGGTGTACGTCAGGTCGGCGAGGTTGCGGCGGAAGAGATAGCCAGAAAAATGCGTACGCTTGATGCGCTCTTTGATGCGGGCTTTGAAGACTTTGTTGCAATAAACGATATCGGGGAGATAACGGCGACTGCGCTAGTTGAATTTTTTGCAAATCCCGAAACGCGTATACTTTGCGATAGACTCATAGCAGCCGGTGTCGTGTGCGAGGCTGTGGGGGAAGAGCGAGGAAACCTTTTTGATGGGCTTACGTTCGTTCTTACGGGAACACTTCCGACAATGACGCGTGACGAGGCGGGAGCTTTGATAAAATCGAACGGCGGCAAGGTTTCCGGCAGCGTTTCTAAAAAAACCTCATATGTAGTTGCAGGCGAGGAAGCAGGCTCAAAGCTTACAAAGGCTCGAGAGCTTGGTATTAATGTGATAACAGAAGAAGAACTCGTCAATATGATTAAAGGCTGAATCGATGGCAGAGAAAATATATAATGATTCGTTTAGAAAACGATACATGGCAGCGCCGGTTGCAATAAGCGAAAATACCGAACCCTACGATACTTTGTCTCATATTCATCGCGAGATTGAAATATTATATGTAAAAGAAGGAAAGGCAGAAATCACGGTTTCTGACCGAAAATATTATACACGCGCCGGCGATATGGTTATAGTTAACCCTATGGAAGTTCATTCTGTAGTAGCTGATAGGTCGATGAATTACCATCAGAGATGTATTTGCTTCGATTCTTCGCTTATAGCCGAGAAGTCGTTGCGAGAGGCGATTCTTTCAGGCGAGGCTACCGTTTCGGAATATCATCTTAAAAACGATAAAATTACTAAAGAGCTCTTAGAAATATTTGAGGACCTTTTTTGTGCTGTTTTTGAAAACTCAGAGGAACTCTATCTAGAGAGTATTGCGTATGTTTCCTTACTTTTTGCTAAGCTGAAAAAATGCGGACATGTAGTTTTTAATACAAAAAGGAACAAGAAATCTCTTTTTGCCAGAAATGTTCAGGAGTATCTTGCGGAGCATTTTAATGAGCAGATAACCTCTGCGGATATAGCAAAGGAGTTGTTTTATAACCAAAGCTATTTTTGTCGACTTTTCAGAGAGAGTTTTGGTGTTTCATTTCTCGACTATTTAATGCTTTATCGTATCTCGAACGCAAAAATAATGCTTTCATCAGCAAGCATACCTGTTTCTCGGGTTGCGGAGCAGGTCGGTTTTCTGGATGCTTCGTATTTTTCTCGATGCTTTAAGAAGATTGTTGGCATTTCTCCTGTTGAATACCAAAAATGTCAATTTAGTAGCAATAAAAAGTCAATATAATCCTAACTCCGTTTTTCTTTTGGTGGTATAATAAAAGAAAAAACGGAGTTTTTGTTATGAGTAAATTAGCTATAATTCATCCTGCAAGTCCGAGCAAAACTGTTCGCCGTGCCGTTGCTTTTCTGTCGGAATTTCTTTTAGATTTTACCTTTGAGTATCCGGTTTGCTTTTCAGAAAAGGATGCAATTCCAGATGATACACTTAATATCTATCTCGGCACAAAAAAGAATAACAAAAAGGTTTATGAATTCTCGGACGTCAGCTTGAACAAAGCAGAGCAATATAATATTTGTGTAAAAGAAAACTATATTCTAATAGAAGGCTTTGATGACGCAGGCACACTTTACGGAGTTATGGACTTTTACAACCATTATTTGATAAAGCAAAAGTACTATGGTAGCTTTAGCTTTAAGCCGGAAGCTCCTTTACCTGCTTTCTCTCGCGTTTCTGCGCCGGATACAGAAGAGCGCGGTATATGGACTTGGGGGCATGTAATTTACGATTATAAGCATTTTCTTGACAATATGGCAAAGCTGAAGATGAACAGCATTATTATTTGGAATGATTTTGTGCCGTTTAATATTCAGGAGATACTAGACTATGCTCACGATCTTTGCATTAAGGTGATTCTCGGATACCCTTGGGGATGGGATCAAAAATGCAAGGAGATATCACTTTCAACGCTTGATAATATGAGCGAAGAAATTTTTGAAAAGTTTGAAAAGGATTATTCTTATCTCGATATTGACGGAATTTACTTCCAGTCGATTACAGAGCTCAATGAAGAGCATATAGAGGGAGTGCTTGTTGCGGAAGCGGTTGTTAATTTTGTTAATAAAACTTCTGCTTTGTTTTATGATAAGTATCCGGAGCTTTTGATAGAATTTGGACTTCATGCGACTTCTGTGAAAAACAGACTTGAATATATTGCTCGCACTGATAAAAGAGTGAGAATAGTTTGGGAGGATCTTGGTTCCATGCCTTTTGCTTACGGTGGGGCCGCGGTAGAAAACTTTGATGAGACCCTTGAGCTTGCACTCAAAACAGCAACTTTGCGTGGAGAGGACGATAATTTCGGAATTGTGCCAAAAGCTATGACTTGCCTTGATTGGTCAACGTTCCAGCATCCTCTAGGTGCACAAAATTGGGGTGTCAGCTCAAAAGCAATGAAGGAAAACCGCATAATCAGAAAACGAAAAAATTGGCGAAATTCGCTAGCTGTTTGGATGATAAACGGTGAGTATGCTTTGAAGATGTTCAAGGCGCTTATCGACACGAAGGGTGGAAATCTCAGTATCAATGTGCTTATTGAGGATGGAATGTTTGAAGAACAAATTACGTATCAGGCTGCGCTCTTCTCGGAAATGCTTTGGGGCAGCAGAGCTGATTATAACGAGCTTGTAAGAGACGTTGTTATTCGTGAATACGTAGAGTTTGTATAAGGCCGAAAAAAATCAAGAACGAACGTATAAACAATGTGGTGCAATTTTGATTTCCCGCCATTGAGAAAGGGAACTACGGAATAATTTCGTTTGCGAACGTTCTTGGCTATATTTGTTAATTTTGTAAAATAAAGGTGTCGAATTATGAAAATTATTGTTTTCAGCAATACAGAAACTGTAATGTATGCCGCAGAGGAGCTGAAAAAATATCTTGAAATGATTGATGGCGGTATTACAGCGGATATTACGGCAGAAAAAAATGAAAACGGAATAACTTTAGGGTTGCTTTCAGATTTTGGACTTGATGCATCTGATGTTGATGACACGATGATCGATGATGTTGTTGACGTTAAAATCGATTCGTTAAAAGGTTATATTGCGGGTAGCAATGAGCGAAGTATTCTATTCGGTGTATATAAATATCTTAAAAGCGCTGGGTGTCGTTGGGTGCGCCCCGGTGCTGACGGTGAATATATTCCGAGTGCTGATTTGAGAAATCATAAGTTTGCTTTCAGAAAAAAGGCTGATTATCCCTTCAGAGGACAATGTATTGAGGGGGCTGTAGGCTATGAGCACCTGAAAGAAGTTATTATCTGGATGCCCAAGGTAGATATGAATCTTTTTATGATAGAGCAGATCGTTCCGTATAATTATATGAGTCGGTGGTATATGCATATATCAAACACAAAGCTTCCTCACGACGATATTCCCTATGAGCAGTACTGTGACTATTGCTTGAAAATCGAGAAGCTTGTTAAAAAAGTTGGAATGCAGCTTCATGTTATGGGACACGGAGCACTCAACGAGCCTTTTGGTATCAGACATATGAACTCCGGGCAGCACTATGACGTGCCCGAGGAAACAAAAAAGGCATTTGCTTTGGTAAACGGAAAAAGAGAACTGTATGGAAGCTCTCCGTTTTGGACTCAGCTTTGTATGTCGCAGGAATGGGTGCAGGATAGAGTGGTAAATTGGCTTGCTGATTATCTTAAACAAAAGCCGTATATAGATTTTCTTCATTTTTGGCTTGCCGATGCATATAACAATCACTGCGAGTGCGAGAATTGTATCAAGAAAACTCCAACTGATTGGTATGTTGATATGTTAAATAAGCTTGATAAAAAACTAACAGAGCAGGGCAACGATGCCAAAATAATATTCATTATGTATATTGATACACTCTGGCCTCCTATTGTATCAAGGCTTAATAATCCGTCACGGTTTATCATGACAACCGCTTGCGGAACAGGTAAGGGATATTCCGATGAGCGACGCGCGGGTGGGATTCCGAAGTGGGAGAGAAACAATTTTACCCTTGATGAGAAGCTTGATGTAGCGCTGAGCTTTGTCGACGGATGGAAGCCAATATTCGATGGACATAAGTTTATTTATGAGTACTGGTTCTATACTTCTCATTACTCTGATCCCGGTTATATGTCCTTTACCAGAAGATTGTCGAGTGATGTCAAGACTTTGTGCGTTACAGGCTTTGAGGGAATTATGAGCGATGGAAGTCAGCGCACGTTTTTCCCGACAGGATTACCGCTTTCGCTTCTTGGAGAGTTGCTATTTGATACATCTCTTGATACGGAAAATTACATAAACACCTATTTTGCCGATAGCTTTGGCGCGGACTTTATGTTAGCAAAGAAATATCTTGAGAGTGTTTCAGCCTTGTTTGATTCTAGCGCTATGGCACAAAAAACAAGTGTAACCGCGCAGGATACCGGCACAGGAGAAAAGCTTGTTAAAAAAGCGGGGATTTTCGGTAACGAGGCAGCCGGAGATTTGATAGCCGCTCTTCCGTCCATCGTTGATGAATTTGCGCCAATAATAAAGAAAAATCTTGATTCAACTGATAAGTGCCACAAGGAATCCTGGCGTATTCTTACCTATCACGGCGAATACTGCAAGGGGCTCTCAAAAATTTACTTTGCGCTTTCGCGTAATGATACAGATAGCGCAAGCAAAGCATTTGAGGAGCTTATTGACTACCTTTCCGAGATTGAGCCGGATATCGATCTTTACTTTGATTTATATCTGTTTCATCGAAGAACAGCACAACTAATTGCGGGAAAATAGTTCGTATGATTTTCGCATCAGCCGTGCTGCTTGGGATTTTAATTACTTGAAAGAGCCCATTGTATACACTCTGTATATAACTGCGGTTTTATCATTCCACTCTTGACGTCGATGATTATGAGCAAGTGCAGAGTAAATAGAAAATCGGTTGCAGCCGGATTAATCTGCGTGATTACGTCAGCTTTATATAGTAAAAGGAGAAAAAGAGCTATGGACTTCAAAAAAGAACTAATGTCTAATATTTTCCAGTTTTGGCTTCCTGCCGTTGATGAGATAAACGGAGGTATATTCACACAGCTTGACCGTTCCGGAAACGTGTACGGCAGGGAAAAGAGCGTTTGGTTTCAGGGACGCGCTCTTTGGGCATTCTCGAAGGCGTATAACGTTATAGAAAAGAAAGAGGAGTATTTACGTGCCGCGGAAAAAATATATCCATTTCTCGATAAATGTACCGATACCGACGGCAGAATGTACTTTACGGTGACAGAGAGCGGAAAAGGACTGCAAAAGCGCAGATATTTCTTTTCAGAGATCTTTGCCGCAATCGGGGCTATGGAGTTTTACAAGGCAACAGGCCGTACCGACGTGCTTGCCGCAGCGGAAAAATGTTTCGACGTAGCATATGAATGTTACACCGGAAAAAGAAAAAATCCTCCGAAAATAAATCCGGAGAACTCTAAAATGAAGGCGCTCTCTCCCGTTATGATCATGCTTTCTACTGCATCGGTTATGAGGAGCGGAGGAGTGAACGTTGAAAAATATAATAAAATAGCAAAGGATTGCGCGTATGAAATAATTCACGGTGGATTTCTTACCGAAACGGCATTGCTTGAAAGCGTTGGCGCAGACGGCTCATTTGTAGATACGCCCGGCGGCAGAGTGGTGAACCCGGGACATTCTCTTGAATGTGCGTGGTTTCTCATGCAGGAGGGAATGATAACAAAAAATCACGAGCTTTTAGATGCCGCAAGACGTATAATAGATTTGACCCTGGCAATAGGTGTTGATAAAAAGTATGGAGGAATAATATCGTTTACCGATGTTTTAGGATATCCTCCCGTCGCTTTGGAATGGGATATGAAGCTCTGGTGGCCGCAATGTGAGGCTATGATAGCACTTCGCACAGCCGCTTCTGTTTTTGACAATATGGAATATTTTGATGAATATCAAAGGCTTCTTAGTTATACCGAAAATCATTTTATCGACCGCGAACACGGCGAATGGTACGGTTATCTGCATTACGACAACACCCCATCTACCACGCTGAAGGGAAATATATTCAAGGGACCGTTCCATATTCCCAGATTCTATATGATTATGACTCTTTTAGATGAAGGGAAAAGTATTTCTGACTTTTGAGGAGGAAAAATATGAAAATAACATATCTCGGAACCGGTGCGGCAGAAGGATTTCCTGCTGTGTTTTGTAACTGTAAATTCTGTAATGAGGCAAGGCGACTTGGCGGAAAAAACATCAGAACAAGGAGCCAGTCGATTATAAATGACGATTTGCTGATAGATTTTCCTCAAGACTCGTACAGTCATTTTTTAAGTAACGGAATAGAAGCTCACAAGATAAAGCTTTTGCTTTTTACTCACGCTCATCAGGATCATCAGTATATAGACGATCTTAATTTGCGATACGGAGTATTCGCGCATGATATGGCGGTTGGGTCGCTCAAGATTATTGCGGGCGGTGAAGCGTATGAGAATCTTACGTCCGAAAAGATTTTCGGTGTAAGCATCAAGAAAATTTCCCCGTACGAAACTCTTACTGAAGCAGGGTATAAGATAACCGCTCTTCCTGCCCGTCATGCCCCAAACAGCGGTGCGCTTATTTATATCATCGAGGGCGAAAAGAGTATTCTTTATGCTCACGATACAGGTTTTTTATACGAAGAAACGATAGATTTCATAAGAGATAAAGGATACGTATTCGATCTTGTTAGCCTTGATTGCACCAACGTAGATATTCCGATATCCGACGAGGGAAATCATATGGGGATTTCGAATAATATTCGACTTGTCAGTAAATTGCGTGAGTGCGGCGCTATAACCGACAAAACCAAGATAATTATAAATCATTTTTCCCACAATGGCGCCCCTTTACACGAGCAGCTCTGCGAGCGTGTAAGAGAGGAAGGATACACCGTTGCTTATGACGGCATGAGTGTTACGGTTTAAGACGGCACTTTGATTGACAGATATTCGTTGGTCATAGGGTGAATAAACCCAATTTCCGAGCAACGCAAATAGTATCCGTCATCACTTCTTTCACCGTAAAGAAAATCACCCAGCAGCGCATGACCGATATAAGCCATGTGTACTCTTATTTGATGAGTGCGTCCCGTGTGCAAAACAACGTCACACATAGCGTTTTCTCCAATTATTTCTTTTATGAAATATTCAGTAGTTGCCTCTTTGCCGTCGGGGGCAACTATTCTTTTTATCGACTCATCACTTTCTCGTCTTATTGGTGCATTTATTATTCTATGGGATTCTTCGGGTATGCCTGACAGGAGTGCTGTGTATCTTTTGTATATTCTGCCTTGTTTTATTTGCGTGGAAAGAAGGTTTGCCACTCTCGCATCTTTTGCTATAAGCACAAGCCCGGAAGTATCTCTATCGAGTCTTGTGATTGCACGAAAAACAAAATTCTCCCCACAGTGCGCCATTACGGCATTCGCCAGAGTTGGCAGGCTGTTGCCACGGGAAGGGTGAGTTGGCATATTTTTCGGCTTATCAACAACCAGAATAAATTCATCTTCATAGATGATTTTTAGAGGTATATTTATTGGCGGTATGCCTTCGCTTTTTTCGTTCGGTAACATTAAAAGCACCGTATCACCGTTCTTTACCGTGTATCTTACCGTTACAGGTACTCCGTTGACAAATATCCCGGTGCGCTTCGCTTTTTTCACAAGCGTGTGTGAAATCTTTTGCTTTTGCAGAAAATCTCTTAGCAATATCGGCTTGTCGAGATTTGTGACGGATATAGTGATGTTTTTCAAGTTGTTTTCCTCACAAAAGGCGAATTTTTTTGTTGAAAATCATTATATCACCAAATCGTTGCAAAGTCAAGTTTTTTGAGCTTTTGCATTGAAGTCGGCGAGGATTGATGATATAATTATTGTAAACAAAACTTTTGGAGAATTTTAATGAAAGCACGAATAGTTAACTTAAACGGCTGCTCGGCAGTTGAGATTAACGGTGTTTGCCATCGATTTACAGGGTATAGGTCCTGGCGTCCCAATGCTGAATATATATCCGCTTTTGATAAGCT
>JAZOAA010000019.1:0-10246 GCA_045595265.1 Eubacteriales bacterium | reverse complement strand
ACCACGTCGCAAAGCTCGGCATAAAACAGCTCAAGCTCGTACGGACAAACGGTGTATTCGTTTGCCACCTCACGTACCTCGTCTATCGTAACGCAGGTGATTCCCTTGTCGTAGAGAGCCATAGTGGCATCGGATATTTTACGTAGCGATGAGGCAGGGCAATCTCGCCTTGACCTCTTGCAAAGTCCGCCGCGCTGACAGCTCTTTTCCTTCGCGGTGAGAGATATCGCGCGAATTATAGCGCCCCCCTTTGCAAAAAGCTCAAGGCATTCTATCGCAGAGCGCGCCGTCGTGCTTTTAGGAGTCAGATAAAACGCCTTGGTGCATCTTCTGTCACCGAGAGCCTTAAGTGCGGGGTAGAGGGCGGAAACCGTCTTTCCCGTTCCCGTAGGAGCAGATGCGTAAAGCGCGCCGCCTTTTGCAAGAGTCCTGTAAGCGCTTCTGATAAACTCGCTTTGCCCCTCTCTTACGTTAGCGTAGGGGAATTTCAGCGTTTTAAGAGTAGGAAGGCGCATAGTAACTCGGTCTATCTCGGGGCGCGCGTATTTGATAAGTGCCGCTCTGCATTTTTCAAAGAAGGTTTCTAATTTTTCCCCGTCAACCAGCTCACCCTGCTCGGTATATTTTTCGCTCATAGCGCCGACGTAGAGTATTCGTATACCCACCGAGCCGCCACCGCGCTCCTGCGATAGCATATACGCCGTGATATAAGCCTCGCCTCGAAGCTCCGCAGCCTCTTCCTTCGTTGGCTTACCAAGAGGTGAGCAAACCTCGCGCGCCAGCGTAATCATTCCGGGTGTCATGCAGTAGGCGGTAGCCGTCAGGCAAAAATGCGCCTCGTCAGTCTTAAATCGGTATTCCAGCGGCATCTCTTCCGTCTTTATGGTCAGCGCGTCCATAGTCCTTTTCGGAATACCGCGAAGAGATGGCTCGTCCTCGTCACGCGGCGGTGTCGGAGAAGCAGACCTACGCGCAATCGTCACAAGCTCGTGAACGTCAATATTTATTTCTTTTGTCTTTTCGTCAAACCTCATAACGCGCTCCCTTCTCCCTTATTTTATAAATATTTTAACATATAAAAAGGGCAAAGTCAATATTGACTTTGCCCCAAAATTACCATATAAATCAAGCCTTATCCTCAGCGCTTACAAATCCGTCGAGGAGTCTTGCTTTGGTTTCTATCCATACGGACTTTCGCTCTTTGACGTAAGAGTAGCCTGACGTATATCCTCTGAAGCCTATCAGTGGAAGGGCTGACAGCTTTACGAGTCCTAATATAACGTCGGCGATACCGAGGTCGCCCTTTGCGCTGAAAACTACCGACACGGTAAGTACCATACAAATGGTTGAGGGAATGAGGTTTGTGAAGGAGGTAAATATTTTTCTCGTTCGCGGGTCTTCAAGCTCGCTTTTCGCACTGGTTCTGCTCTCGGAGAGAAGGATAGTGGGTGAGAGCCTTACCGCCTTCATATTTGAAGCTTTACGAAAGACACGGCGCGCGTGCGCGCTCTGGATTTTACCCTCTTTATAATCGTTAAAATCCTCTTCCGTATATCCCGACTCGGCAATGAAGCCCTCGCGCCTGTATTTCAGCTCGTCGGCTGAATACCTTATGCAAAATTCTCTGAGAGCTCGGATTGAGCCGCTGCCTATTTTTTCCTTTGCTTTCCTGTATTTCGCCATGGCAGAGCGGTATTCGTCGCTCCTCTCGCCAAGACGCTCGCCCGCGTCCTCCAGCGAAAAGTAAATTATGTATGATGAGGTCAGCATTATCGCGAGCGTTCCGGTAAACTCTGCCGCCGAAAGAGAGGCGAGAGTGATGTCAGAGAAGGTCAGAATTATTGCAACGGTTAGAGTTAAGAGGGCTATTGCCTTGCCGGCATTGTTGATTATAAAGCTGTACCCGTCGTGCAAAGCGCCCGCCGCTTCTATAAGGTCGCGGTCAAGCTCGCTCTGCATTTTCTTTACCTCCGAGTTTTCTCGCGCCCGCCATGCACAGAGCACCCAGCACGTTGCCGACAAAGCCCGCAAACGAAATAACCGTCATTTCAGCCGCAATCTTTGACAGGGTGAAAAAGAGAATGAAAAGAAGCAGCCACACGGTATAGCTTGCGGGACTCTTAAATCTCTCTTTTATCAGCTTGTAGAGTGGGAGTGCCGCAATCAGCAGAAGAATAAGAACCGCACCGCACAGGCTTCTGTCTGCATCTACCCATAACGGAAAATACGACAGCGTGCATATGATAGGCGGCACTGTACAAAGGAAAATCCCCAGAAATTGTAAAGCAAGCTTTGCAAAAACACGCTTATCAGACTTCTTTTTCATATTTTTCAAGCTCCGCCTTCATTTTGTTTGTCCTTGCTCCTACGGCTTCCTTCTGATACTGGGGAAGGGATGAGGACATGAAAATATCGTGAAGCATATTTACCTGCTCTGCGAGAATTAGTCTGTTTTTCTCATTTTGAGTATATATCTCGCCCGAGGTGTAAAGTCCCTCTTCCATTTTTCGTAAGGTTTCGGAAAATTCATCGAGCCTTTTCTCAAAGCCGTCAAGCCTCGATGCGACCTTTTCGCTTTCCTCTCGGCTCACCTCGCTCTGCTTTTCGGTGGCGTCCTTAATTTTGTGTGCGGTGCTTCCGATAGCGGAAATCATCTCCTTAACCGAGGGTATAAGCCCCCTTTTATAGAAAAATCCCACGACCATAGTACCGATAAGCGACAGGGCAGAAAAAATCTCTGCCGCGTGTGTGATAGCCGCATGATAGATGGTTTCAAAAACGTTCATTTAGTTCTCCTTTCAAAAGATAGTTGTGTTTTTTATATAATTTTCGAGTCTGCGCACCGTGTGCTCAAGCTCACCGAGGCGCGCCTCGCTCTGCCTTGCTCTCAGCGAGAGCTTTCTTATTTCCGAGTCGGTAAGAGGCGGCAGGCGTATACCGTCAGAGTCCTTTATAAATGCGGGAAGCCTTAAAGTAAGCGAGTTTACGGTAAATATCGGGTGATGCACACCGTCAGAGAGCTTTGCAAGCTCTACTGTCACCTTACCGCAAGCGATGGGCATGGAAACACCCTCCAGAATGAGCGCACCCTCCTTTACGTCCGTCAGCTCTATCACTAGCCTTGAGTCCTGTGTTCCGACCTCGATTATAGCCTCAGCCTCGGTTTCAAAAAGTGAATATTTGATTTTTGTCATATTTTTATTCTCCTTTCCGAAAAAATTACACACCGCACGCAGCGCGAAGCTTTGATATAACAGATGAGAGCGACTCGCCTCCGACGGTGAGATAGCTTGCCATATTGCCGTTTGTTATATCGGTATACAAATCGTTAAGCGTGTGTCCGTCGCGTATTCCGGTTTTCATAACGGCGGCAAGCGACTCCTCGCCCACAGCCTCAATGTCGTCAATCAGTCTGTTATAGCGCTCTATAATATAAAGCGGCAGTCTGTCAAAGGCAGCCTTGATTTCCTCCGGGCCGTAACCGTCGTACGAATACGGACACTCCTCCGAGGGCCTTGTGGGCATAGAGGCAACCTTTATGTCGGCGATTTCCTCGCCTGAAATCTTTTTTGCAGTCATTTTTATTCCTTTCTGTAAATTATAGTTTACTTATTTTGCGCTTTACCCTTGTTTTTGTAATGGTAAGCCACCGAATAAATTCCGAACGGCACACATGCACCCGAAGAGGTGAGAGTAATCTGCTTTTCTACCCAGGGGCGCTCTCTTCTGGCGAGCGACGTACGAACTCTCTCCGAGTCCTGAAGCGAAAGGCAGGAAAAATCAAAAGATGAAAAATCAAGCCGTCCGCAGCTCACTGTGCCAAGCTCGTGCGTTTTTGATGTGTCGTTTTTTGCGAGGCATTTAATATTCGCGTTTGATAGCGCGCAGAGCGTTAGCGTCACTGTGGGAAGCGCGTTGCTTTTATCGAGGTGATTTGGGGTGTCGCGGTCTATGGGCGTTGTGGCGGCATAAGTTACCGCGTGTCCTGCAAAGGAGTAGAAAAATGGGTGTATGCGCCTTCCCATAGTCCTTGCGTACTCGTTGGCATCAAAGCCATCGCGAGAGGCGACAGCCGCCGGTGCAACTCCTCTCTTGTCATTATTAAAGACGCAAACCGTACCGTCATCACACCCGAAGAAGAGAAGCTCTCCGAGGGCGCACATTCTTTTCGCGGGATAGAAAGTACCGCCGTACCTCTCGCCCGTTGGATATACCGCGTAACTGCTCGCTCCCTCGGTTACGTAATATATCACCTTGCCGTTTTCGTCGACTGTACTCATAACGGTTGACGTTACCGCCTCGCCCTTCTTTACCGAAACCTTGTATTCGCCCCTTGGGAACGATGCGTATTTATAGAGGGAGAGGTCGTTAAGATATGAGCCTATTTTGTTAAGGAAATACCACTCGTGCAGCCTCTGACCGTCTTTTGTGTAGCTCGACCTTGAATCCGCGAGAAAAATCTTTCCGTTACACAGCACCGCAAGATAACCCTGCCATACGGCAAAGGTGGCATCTGACATATCGGCGTCGCTTATCATGGGGTTGATACATGCCGATTCAAGCTTTTGCCCCTCGGAGTTTTCTCTGTTTTCATCAAGAGAAAAGATACCGCCGGAGGAGGTAAAGAATACCTTATCCGAGAATATTTCAGACTCACCGAGACACCCCTCGCCCTTGTGAACGTATGCCGTGGGGTATGATGCTTCTCTTGAATGATAAAATACGCTTCCCTCGCCGCCGTCACGGCTTTTCATCGCTATGAGATATTTATTTGTGGAGCATAACGACGTGATAGGGTATCCGCCCTCACCGTCAAGCAGATAGCTCTCCGTGCTGAAATATGTTGTATCGGGTGAGTTAGAGGAGTGGGAAGAGGTGTAAAATATCAATCCGGGTAAAATCGGGTTGCCTGTAAGGAACGCCCTGCCGTCAAATATTCCCGCCACCTTACACCCGCACACCGCCGCCTTCAGCGCGCATTTTTTATTTATGGAGTTCAGAAGCGGCTCGTCGGGGTCTTCGGTAAGGGTACACTTGACTGTGATTTTCAATCCCTCAAGCAGCTCTCTGTTAGCGCTTTCGACGATGACCTTTCCGCTAGAAAATGATGCTCGCCAGCCCGTTACCGTTGCATTTATCGAGGCGCTGTTCATTTTTTCCACGTTTCCTATGAGAGGAAGCTGTATTTTCATAGTGGTATACGGAACGTTGTAGTTTATATCTCTGTCCTCGAAAACGGAGGTGTTTTGGATATTTGCAAATTCCTCTGCCGTTTTAGCATAGCTTATGCTTTTAAGCGAGGTACATAGGTCAAAGGAGTGCGCGCCAAAGTTCTTAAAATAGTCGCCGATATGGAAGTTTGAAAGGGCGGAGCAGTTTGCAAACGAATATGCGCCTATCGTTTTAACGCTCCTTGAAAGAACCGCGCTCGTCAGAGAGGTACAGCCGTAGAACGCCTTGTAACCGATGTGCGATAGGTTAAAATTCGTATATAGCGCGGTTATTGCGGTGTTGTCCATAAACGCGCAGTCGGAAATCTCCGTTACCCTGTATTTTCTTCCGCCTATTTCGGCGTACGCAGGTATGTAAAGCGCACCGCTGATGGCAGTCCTTGCTCCGCTTACCGAGCAGCACGCCGAGTCGTAGTCGATTATTGCATAAGTAAGTCCTTCCGTGCCGTACGAATGCTCGTCCGCCGATTTTATGGTGAAGACCTGCTTTACCACGTTTGTCAAAAGGTTTCTCGGCTCGTGCTTTACGCCGTCCACGTATGTCGTGGGGATATAAGGGGCAAACGCCGATTCTCCCAGGGCAACAATCTTTAGCGAGGGCTTCATGCAGTATATGTTTTTACCGTCCAGAATATAGAGGCAATCCTTGAAGGTGAAGGAGGTGCTCTTTGTGTTTGCAAGTCCGGTTTTGAGGGTGCTCAGGGTTACCAGAGAATCTCTTGCGCTTACGGGAAAGCCGTAAAGAGACGTTCCCGCGTGGACGATGATATATTCCTGCGCGTTTGCCGTGTAGGAAAAAATACCGTTTATCCTTGCGCCAAACTTGTATAGCTTTCTGTATCCTGGAATACTCTCCACACACGCAGACGCGCCCTCGTAATCGACGTACATATTTTCAAGATACGAGAATCGTTTTTCCGAGCCATCACTGCCGGCGGTGAAATCCACGCCTCGCATATTTTCGTATAGCTTCGTATATTCCGTACGTGATTTTGAAGTACTCATTATGCCCACCTCGTTGTATCGGTATATTCTGCCTCGCTTAAGCTAAGGCAGGCGCACAGAGCGCGTTTCAGCTCCGTATAAGTGTTGTAAAGGGCAGAAGCCGCCTCTGCATCTTCGTTTGCCAAAAGCTCGTATGCCGTAAGAGGCGCAAGCAGGTGAGAGTAGGATAAGGGAATATCTATCTTTGCATCGGGGTATGCGCCCTTGATTTCTGCGGGAAGACGAAGATATTTCACCTTGATAATTCCCTCGTAGCTTTCGGGGTAGCTTATCACTCCGTCGGGCGAGCAGACAGCGCCCTTGACTTTCTCTCCGTTTTTATCGGTGAGCGCCCCACAGAGCGATAAAAACCGCCCGTCAGGGTCTATTTTTGCCTTAAATAAATCGTCGTAAGAGGGTACAGTTCCCCACTTCGAAGGCTCAAAGGAGTCAAAAGCGGTGACGTCAAGAAGCACAACCTTTGTTTTTGCCTCTATTTTTATATTTACTTCCCCACTTTTGATGTTTCCCGAAATTACACCGCCCACCTCGGAAAAGCTCTGCGTAAAGCTCTGTGTACCGTCAATGGCGGTGTAGCTGCCCGTGCCGAATATGCGAAATGAATAACAAACGCCCGAAAGCCTCAAAGTTAGGCTCTCACCGCCGCAGCATAAAAGCTGCGGCGTATAAGAATTGATGCAAGGCTTTGTGACGTAGATGCTTTTTTCCGTTGCCGTCTTAAGCTCCGTATGTATTTTGATTAAAGCTCTGTTGGCGGCAAGGACGCACCCTTTTTCTATCTGTGACAGAGGCAGAGCGGTAAGCGATACCAGCTCGTTTTTGAGTTCTCTTAGCGTCATAGCGTCACACCGCCCTTTATCAGAGCTTGGTAGCTCCGCTGACAGAATCTGCGGAATCGGTAGCGAGAAGGATATGCTTATAAGAGCCGAATCCTACGCCAAAGCGGCATCTGCCGTTCCAGATATAGTTACCTGTGTGATTATCTACCCAGCTTGTAACCGTGAGGGGAACTCTGTTGAAGAGCATATTTCCGCCCAGAGCCTTGTTTGCCTCGGAGGACATTATCATAACGCTGTCGCCGCTTGCAATCCAGCCGGGAAGCACAACTATATTCCAGTTGCCGTAGTGAACGTTGATGTCACCGTAAGAGCCGCCGAGACCGTAAGACGTACCAACGACCTTCCTTGCAATATTTTCCGCAATGGGACGGTTGCCGGGAAGGATGATGGTGTCTGCGGTGTAGCCGAGAGGCTCGCCGTTTTCGTCAAGCATACCGGAAAGCTTTACCGCAAGAGCGGAGAGAGATTCCTCAAACGCCTCGACAGATGCCTTTCTCGAGCCTGATGCACCGGTGGAGAAGATGTCGCCGTAGAAGTAGTTTGTAAGGCTTGTACCTCCCGCCTCGGCAGATATCTTATGCTGTGAGGAGAAGAGGGGAAGAGAGTCGGGCGCGGTAAGGTCGAGGGTCGCACCCGCAAAGGCTGAGCTTGATGCAGTAGCGTTAATAAGCGCGTGCTCACAGAGCTTGTTCATAGTCTTGTAGTAAGATCTGGTAAACGCCTCTGCTCTGCGCTTCGTATCGGCTGCGATGCCGTACTGCGCGTCCTCCATCATCTCCGCTGTGATAACGAACTCCTTCATAAACTGAATGTGCTCGATAAACTTTGAGTAGGTTTCCTTTACTGTGTCGCGCTCGGCAGCAGCACCCTCGCTTGCCGCCTTGAATACGTCAAACTCGCTTTCTGCGACTATCGTTTCGCCGAAGCGGTTGCTCTTTTCGATATTAAAGAGCTTTTCGGCAACGCCGCCAGCCTTGGTAAGAAGCTGGCTCTCGTGCTCGATAATCATCTTGATAGGTGTTTCGAGATTATCGATAGCGGCGGGATTCTGTCCTGTGGATTTTGAATAAATTATCATAGTTTGTTTTCCTTTCTTATCTTGTTACTTTTTTATATAAGTTGTGTATTTCGTTGTCGGAAAGACCCGAGAAAAGCTCTCTTGCCCTTTCCATTTCTCTTCGTGTCATAGGACACTCGGGGCCTCTTGCCCCTTTCGGTACTGCGCTTGTAACGTGTGCGAGCGCATCGGCATCGGACTGCTCTTCCGTTTCAGAGCAGTCAAGTATTCCTATCGTCTCTGCCATTTTCTTTCTCCTTTTCCGAATTAACGATATTTGTGAAATATTCTACGTTCTCTGCGGCATATGGGTAGTGCGCTCGCTCCTGACTCTGCCAATAGCGAAGAAGGGTTAAGGGACTGCTTTTATCACCGAGAGTGCCGGACTCGAGATTTTTAAGATTTCTTTCCCAAAGGGACTCGCGCTGATATCCCTCGCCCTCGCCGTCGTCTACGCTAAAGAGATATTCGTCGCAGTATTTGTAGCCTCCTCTTCCGTCAGGCTCGATAAAATCAGCTCTGATGAAGCGCGAGGTATGCGCCTTTCCGTAATCGTCCTTATAGCAGAGATTTTCGCACTCGCCCGAGAATGCAAGGTAGTGCTTGAACACCAGACGGTATATCTCGGCATAGCACGCGGATTTAAGCCTCTTCTTTGATTCAAGACGGCTCGATGCCTGCGAGAGCTTAAGCTGACGTGCATATCCCGACTCTGTGGTGTTGTCATCAGTACCCTGTAATGCATCGGATATACCCAGCACACGCTTCGCCTGGTCGTAAAGCCTGTCTGCCTCCATAATATCCTGGCTGATGTCGGGAGTGGTGTCTATCTTGCCGTAATGCTCAAGGTTTTCTCCTGCTCTGAGCTTGATTACCTGACCGAATACCGCATTGTTAAGAGAAACGGTAGCGTCCTCGGGCATAACGGGAGTGACTCCCGAGCGAAGAAGCTTTTGCATTATCCTTGTTTCAAGCTTGTTTATGGCTTGCTGTTGGGGACGTATTTTCTCGCAATCCGACGAGCCGAGATATCCCGTGGGGGAGAAGGTGTGTTTTCTGATAACTATGGGGAAGGAGTCAGGCACGTAATAAGGTACGCTTATCCTTTCGCCATCAATGGTTACTCGCTCGTTTTTGATTAACCCCTTCTTGTGTCCCTCGCCGCAGTTACACTCACCGCGCGCCTCACCGCACGCCTTGCATACCGTACCGCGCCTTCTGTAAAAGTCGGGAATGTCAGATAGCACAAGAGCGCCCGAGAAGATAAATCTTCCTATAAAGCCGTCTGCATCGCGGTAGAAGGCTACGACGAGTCTTACAGTATCAGATGAGGAAATTTCATCGGGATATTCGTATTCACACTCGGCAAGCCGTATTTTTTCTACGTCTACACCGTATTTTCTTATAAGCTCGCCTCTTGTGGTCGTAAAGCGTAAAAAGCAGTATTCCATATCCTCAACCTTCTCTATTCCCGGCTGGGGAATAAAGTCAAGCGGTGATATGCAGTGCGCCATAACGCTGCCAACCTCGCTGTCCCACTCAACGTACCAGACACTCGCACCGTAGATATATGTATATCTCTCGTCGCGGTCGTTCATCACCTCAAGCGGCAGCCTTGACCTGATAGCGCGGCAGAGTCTTTCTATTGCCTTCGCATTATCCGAGCGCTTATCCGAATAAGTGCTTACGTCCACGCGCGGCATAGGAATTGCGGGTGTTATCTCGCTCTCTATAATTTCGTACGTTATATTACGCACAACCGTCGCGCGCTCGGAAGAGCCGTCAACCTCGTCAGTACCAAGATACTGCCGCATGTTTTTGTCCAGGCGGTCGTGCGTATCGCTGCACGCTGCCATAGCGGCAGAATACAGGTCGGAAAATAGCTCAAGCCGTTCATTTTTATTCTGTTGTTTCAATTTGGTTCTCCGTATTTCTCCTTTAAGTATTTTTTGCCCTGGCTGTCTGCCGAGTAGTAGTCCTCCCACATATCAGCGCTCCAGCTTGTGCGTTTTACAGGACTTGTTGCGGGTCTTGCGTAAAATATTGCAAATCCCCTGAGGGCGTCGGGCGCGTGCGTCAGCTCGTGTGGCTCTCCCGAGCAATCGGTGGGGCGC
>JAZOAA010000018.1:0-2688 GCA_045595265.1 Eubacteriales bacterium | reverse complement strand
GGTTGGCGATAACTTCAAGTTCGTTAAAGAAGAAATGATGTGTAAGATTCAGTCTTACAAGGGTAAGGTATTCTCCGTTGAGCCTCCTACATTCGTTGAGCTTTCGGTGGTTGAGACAGAGCCTGGTGTAAGAGGTGACACAGCTACCAACGTAACCAAGCCCGCAACTCTCGAAACCGGTGCAGTCGTTAAGGTTCCGATCTTCATCAACGAGGGCGACCTTCTTAGAATAGACACCAGAACCGGCGAGTATCTTGAAAGAGCTTAATCGGTAAATTTTCAAATGCTCTCCGTCTTCTTCGGGGAGCATTTTCTACAATAAATTTATAAGGAGAAATTAAAAATGGGAATTACGGAAAACGCAGCGTACATCAAGGGCCTTTTTGAAGGTTATGAAATTAATAAGGATACAAAAGAAGGTAAGATCATCGGCGAGATGCTCACTCTTCTTTGCGACATGGCTGATAAGATCGCGGCTCTCGAGGCTGATAACAAGGAGCTTCACGAGTACGTTGAGGAACTTGACCAGGATCTCGGCGCCGTTGAAGAGGATCTTTACTTCGATGACGAAGACTACGAGGATTACGACGACCTCAACGATGACGAGGAGTACGACGGCGAAGATTGTGAATATTTTGAGCTTGAGTGTCCCTCTTGCGGTGAGATCATCTGTTTTGACGACTCTCTTTCTACCGATGAGATAACCTGTCCCGCTTGCGGCGAAAAGATCACCGATATTGAGATTTGCGACGGTGACTGCGACGCGTGCGATGACGACGAGTGCAAGAGCTCACAGTAATATATGATCAAAACGTCTAACAACCACCTCTACGAATTAGAGGTGGTTAAAAAATCTAAGCCTGCTCTTGCCTTTGATGAAAAAGCAGATTTTCTCCGGTGGCGCAAATTGGCATATGATAAGCTTTTGGAGCTTCTCGGTCTCCCACTGGAGGCGGGTAGTGCATTTGAAATCGAATACAAGACGGAAAAAGACGGTTACACGGAATATCGCTTCACAGTAGAGACCGAACCGGGCTATCACGTGCCTTGTCATCTTCTTGTGCCGCTTGATAAAGGGGAAAAAATTCCATTAACGATCTGTCTTAGCGGTCACGGAAGCGGAATGCATATAGCCCTCGGTGTTGCTAAGTGCGAAAAGGATGTTAAATCACTTGAAGCGTGGCCCCACAGGGCAATGGCACTACGTTCTCTCCGCGAGGGACGTGCAGCACTGGTTATCGAAGCCAGAAATTTTGGTGAAACAAGTCTTAAGGGGATCGGCACGAGCTGTACCGAGGCTGCTAAAATCGCACTTCTCATGGGGCGAACAACTATAGGAGAGCGTGTATGGGATGTTATGCGTATTCTAGATGCTGTGTATTTACATTTTGACAACATCGATGTCTCGAATATTGTTTGCACAGGCAATTCTGGCGGCGGTACTGCTTCATACTATCTTGCCTGTCTTGACGAGCGTATAACCGTTTGTGCTCCCTCTTGCTCGATATGCAGCTATGAAGGCTCCATTATCGCGATGGAACACTGTATGTGCAACCATATCCCCGGTATAAGAAAATATTTTGAAATGGGTGATCTTTCAGGGCTTATCGCTCCCCGCAGACTTGTTGTTGCGGCAGGGGAGCTTGACGATATTTTCCCAATAGACGAAACGAAGAAAAACTTTGAAACTGTAGAGCGTATCTACGGTAGTTTGGGTGTACCCGAAAACACCTCACTCGTAATCGGTGACAATGGGCATTACAACTATGCCGACCTATTATGGAATAAAATTCACGAGATGGGATTTTAATAACCGTTATGGTGAAATTGTACAAAAAATAGCAAAATATTTTTACAAAACCTCTTGACAAAGATATGGTTTAGTGTTATAATATATCGACGCTTATTGATAGGCTAGAGAAGTATGGCATTTTGTCATCGCCTATGATAGCGATTTTACACGAAAGTGAGGTGCTTTTTCATGTTCGCAATTTTCGTAACAGGTGGAAAGCAGTACAAGGTTGCTGAGGGTGACGTTATCTTCGTAGAGAAGCTTGGCGTTGCTGAAGGCGAGAAGGTTACGTTTGACAAGGTTCTCTGCGTAAACGGTGAGACTTTGTCTGTTGGTACTCCTTATGTAGAAGGCGCAACCGTAGTTGCAAACGTTGTTAAGAACGGCAAGTCCAAGAAGATCGACGTTATCAAGTACAAGTCCAAGAAGAACGAAAAGAAGAAGATCGGTCATCGTCAGGACTATACTAAGATCCAGATCGAAAAGATTGAGGCTTAATCTAAAAAAATGACAACAATTACATTCTATAAGACAAACGGCATTTATTATGGCTTTGAGGAGCAAGGACATACCGGTTTTGCTGAAAGTGGCGAGGATATACTTTGCTCGGCACTGTCTGCTATGACAATGCTTATAATCAACACCATAGAGGTTTCTTATGCTTCGACAGTTGATTATACCATTGATGAAAAAACTACTGACATTCGCCTGATCGCGAAGTCCGCACTCCCAAAATACGAGAGTGACGAGAGACGTCAGTTTGCCATTTCCGGTCTTATACAAGCTTATTTCTATCAGCTTATGGATCTCGTCGAGGAGTATTACGACTACCTTGATGTTAAAGAGATTGAGCGCGAGATTTAAGCAACATCTACTATTAATTATGGAGGTACACG
>JAZOAA010000017.1:0-6295 GCA_045595265.1 Eubacteriales bacterium | reverse complement strand
TTGTGTATAAAGCTCGTCCACGCCGTTCTCAAAGTAGTAATTCATAAAGGCACGGAGGGCGTTTGTGCCGACACCTTTGCCCCATACGTCGGGTTCGCAAATGTCAATGCCGATGGCACGATAAACGGTCTGACCGTCTTTTATCTCGTCAACCCATTCGTAGTTCTCGTCAATGGGATAGGAGCTTACCCAGCCAATGTGTCTGCCGTTCCATTCGATCTCAAACTTCCAACGGCGAACGTCGTCGGGAAGATCTTTCACGGACTCATAGTATTCACGCCAAGATGTGCGCTCGGTTTCCTCGTCAGATGCTTCGGTCTCCCATGGCGCATCATAATTCATCCACTTGATTTCGGTAGTCCACCAACGCACATAGTCCTCAATGTCGGACTCTATCATATCCCGAAGGAGGATATTTTCAAATTTTATTCTCATTATTTTCTCCAATCATCCGCAAGCAGACCGTAGAAGTACAGGTCTGTCCAGTTGCCGTGATTATTCTTAGTTTGACTACGTTGGATGCCTTCAAGCTGCATACCTAATTTCTGCATAAGACCGACGGATTTCTCGGTGTCGATTGCTTCTGCAAATACCTTGTGGGCTTTCAGTTCCGCAAAGGCATAATCAATCACGGCTTTGCAGGATTCGTATGCGTATCCTTGCCTCCAAAAACTGCGGTTATATATCCAGCCCATTTCATATACACCCTCGTCAGCTTCGTTAAACAGGATGTATCCAATCAATTTGTTGCTTTCTTTATGTACCGCTGCTACCGCGCCGTTCCGACCGATGCAGAAAGAGGTCAGAAACTCTTTTGTTTTCTCAAAGTCGTATGCCGGTTCGCAGTTCTCCATTGTTTCATCATCACCTAAGATTTCGTGCAGATCAGCGGCATCCTCCGGTGTGAAATCACGAATTATCATTCGTGTGGTTTCAATATTCATTTTATCTTTCTCCCAATCTTCATATCTTGCCGCCATTTGGGAGCTTCGCCATCGTCTGCCCAATATTCATCCATTGAGGCGATCTTATCGTCTTTGAGCTTGATGAAGGACGTAACGTGGAAAGAAGCGGAGCGATCCTTGGGGTATACTCGTGTTGCGGTGATAATCATATCGTCCGTCGTGACAATCTTTTCAACCTCGCCATCCCAATCTCCGGGATACTCGCAGTTGGCTCTTATAAATTCATCAACCGTGAAATGCTCATTTGAGCAATGCCAATTCACATAGGCATCGGCGTGGAAATATTCTCTTATCTCGTTTGCTCTCTGTGCGAAAACGTCAGACCAAAATTTTTGCACGTTCATATTACTGTTCCGTTAACATCTTCCCTACCATAGCCTTATCAAGCGCTATTTCCGCGGCGGCGTTGTCGGGGCAGTCTATAAGAATGTGCATATTGTCGCCCTCGCCCTCGTAGAATGCGGTCACACCGCGCTCGTCAACAGTCACTCTGCCGCGGCGGTTGTCTGTGAACACACCGTCGCCGCAGCCGTAAACCGCGTAAAACGCGGAGATGGGGTCCCAGCTGTTTCTCTTGCCCTTTACGTGATATATGTAGGACTCGCGCACGGGGCTGTCGGGCTGAGTCTCAATAATCGACGTGCCCGAGAATATAACGTCGCCCACGGTAAAGTGGGATATCGCGATAGGCGCGGGGCATTTTTCAAATACCAATCTTGCAGTTCTTATATCTGTTCTGAGGTTGTACTCGCCGGGTAGCTCGGGCATATTTGTCTGCATATTTCCGTCAAGGAAAAGTCCGCCCATAAGAGAAACAAGCTCTACCTGCTCGCGCACAAGCGCAAGTCCCGTCTTGTCGGATATGTCGTCGCCCTCACTCTCAAGCAGTCTGCCGAAATTTATGCAAGAGCCTATGACCATAAGCGTTATTTTGTCGCCTGTGTTATTGGCAAGCGTTCTGCGGAGAAGTCTTACCGCATCCTCGGGCTTCTTTGCACCACCGGGGAGATAGTCGCTGCCGAAGGTCTCGGCAGTGTGCTTGCCGTAGTTTGCAAGTATCATCTCCATTGTCACGTCCCCCGCGGGAGCAACTGTTGTCTGTCCGATAGGAACTATATGTCCGTAATAGCGGTTTATCGCGTCCGCGCAGGCGGGCGCCCAAGGGTCTGCGGTGCTGACGCTCACGCAAAGAAGCTCGCAAAGTCCAACGTTTACTCCCTGATGTACTATAGCAAGCGCGCCTGTGTCGTCGCAGTCGCCGCCGATATCTGTGTCAAAAATGATTTTTTTCATAGTTATGTTCCTTTCGTTTATATCATCTCTCGTCATTTGAAAAATATCGCACGGTACCCGAGGGGTTGTTAAGTTCAGTCCTGAAAAATTCGGGATACATCTTAATGTCCTCGTCAAGAGAAACCCACCTCAGACATTCCTTGCTGTTATCCTCCGTGAAGCTTTCGCTTATCGGCGCAAAGCCGTCGGGGACTTTCATATAGAAATAAAAAGATATTTCATATATAAGCTTGCCGAGGTTTGTCGGCGCGTCGCCATAAAAATAGTTCTGATGTATAAATCCGAGACGGTCTATCTCCATTTTCACGCCCGTCTCCTCAAAAACCTCGCGGATAATGGCTTCCTCTGCAGTCTCGCCGAATTTTATCCTGCCGCCGACGGAATACAAATAATCAGTTCTGTCGTTGCCGACCATAAGTATCTTTCCGTCCTTCATGATTATCGCTCCGACACGGATATTTATTATCCCTTCCTCGCACGGAACGCACATATCTTTGTTCATTTTCTCACCTCGTTTTTACCCAAAAACCTCTGCCGCGGCGATGATTTTGAGTATATTTTCGTCTATTTTATCTCTACCGTAAGCGTCAATAAAGCGGTCACGGTATTTGTCTGTGCCGAGATTGAACCACAGCGTCCAAATTCCCCAAAAGACGTCAATGTGCCGATCACCAATGCCACCGTTGCCGACATCCACAAAGCCCGAAAGCTTCCAGCCGTCAAGCATAATATTGGGCAGACAGTAGTCGCCGTGAATGAGAACGTCGCTTTTCAGCGCGGACTTCCCTTCATTTAACACCGCCCACGCCTGCTCGGCAGACTCATATCCGAAGCTGTCGGGAAAATGCGACTTATCATAATTGCCCGTTATGTAGTTTTTCTCGGCAAGTGCAAGATATTCCGCAGTTCTGTCGGGCACGGGACAGTCTGACACATGGGTTTCGTGTAGCTCTCGCAGAATTGTCGCTATTGTGTCGCAAAGCCGCTCGGGGCAAGCGAGGTAATCCGCGTGCGTGCAGTCCTCGCCAATCACGCGCGAGGTCAGAAGCCAATCATACCCGCCCGACTCATATTTCAGCACCTCCGCGCCAAGGCCTAATTTGTGAAAATACGCGGTCATTTGCGCCTCTTTTGCAAGAGTGCCAACCGCCGACCTTTTCAGAAAGTATCCATGGTCGCGGTCAATAAAATATACTCTCGCCTCGGGCGAGCAGGAGCTATCGTATATCTCCGCTCCCGCAATCAGCCTTTCAATGTCTTGCGGCAGATCACACAGAGGGGTTTTAAGTAGTGTTTTTTTCATTATACTCTCCTCAAACTGCCTGCGCTTGCGTCTTTGTTATACCTTTTTTGCGCAGAGATAATCATATATGTCATTTATTCCCTGCTCATCGTACAAAATATAGTATATATTTCCCTTTGTTAAAAAATAGCAGGTGTTTGAGTCAACCATAACGACACTGGCGATATATGAATAATCTATTTTTGTTGTCGACTGCACCTTATCACTCTCTTGGATAACCGTAATCGCATCATTCTCAAATTGATATTCCTGTTTCTTATTAGGGTTGTCGTCTATAGATTTCTTAACTGCCTGCCCCCATTTTGACTTTCTCTGCTTGAGCAGAGCAATAGCGGCTACAACGGAAAATATCAGAAAAAATATTCCCGCGTCTGCTGTAACGGCCTGCTCCGACAAAAAATCTGCCAATATCAAGCCTACACCCAATACTGCCGTAATAAGAAAGTAAATCAAGTTAAAACGCCTTTGCTTTCTTGTAATGAACAAATTAACCTTTAACATCAAATCATAAGTACAGTTAGTTGTGTTTTTCATAATTTTCTCCTTATATTTGCAGCAGGGCGGGGGTTTACTCCCGCCGTTTTATTAGCAATTGTTTTTTGCCGCGGAAGCAAGACGATTTGCTTGCAAATCGGCCGCCTACGAGTTCGCTGTTATTTTATCGTCAGATCGCACTCTCGACGTGGGTCAAGACTCCAAAAGGTCTCATTTTAGTCGTAGATATATTCCACATTTTTGATTTCATCAATAAAAATCTCTGCACGGACACGCAAATGGTTTGAATGAATCTGCAGCATTTTACTGCTTGCAAAATCGCAATTATACTCCAAATACACATCAAACGGAGATCTTTTTAACAACCCCTTAAACTTATCTAAAGAAATGGTTTTGTAAGCCCCGCCTTTCTTGGAAATCCGAATAGAAATAAAATCTTCAATAGGAACATCGTTTCTATCTATTTCAAATACCATTTTACAATTTACCAACTGCTCACTCATTTTTTTATGCGCATCAGTTGCCCAAAAGCCTTGTGAAAATTTAAGCGTGATTGCGTTTTCTTCAAGTTCAATTTCGTTTATTTGGCTGTCATGAAGTTGATAATTCATACTTTCTCCTTTCTCGTCAGACAAACAACACTCTCAACATGAGTCAAGACTCCAAAAGGTCTCAAAACAGTCGAAAATGGGGGTTGTAATGCCTTAAAGTCTCACTTAATCCCCTTTTAAGCTTGAATCATATTCTTTGAGATAATCAAAGAATGAATCCAACTGAATATGTAAATCCTGAATTGTTTTATATTTACCTTTGATGCTCCAAGATGGAACCAGACGAACACCCACAGCTTCTTTCTTCTTCTCGCTTGAGTAAAATGTAAATTTGCCTTTGCCAAAATAAAAGCAATAGCTATAGGCTTCGGAGTCCATCAAGACAGCCATTTGTCTGTCAAGGACGCTTAAATTACCAGTCCACCGCAACCCCAACTTTTCGCTTATCGTGCTAAAAATGACGACATACTCGCGGTATTTTTCATAATCTAACATGAAGGAATAAGGTCTGCTGAAACATATCTTTACGATATGAACGTCTACTTGGTAATGCTTCTCATCTATGCCGTGAACGATATAAAAGTCTTTTTCTTTCCAAACCTTCATCTCGCCCTTTGCTATGTAATCGGGCTCGCCGTATTCGCCTGTTAAGATGTCATCAATTTTAGAAAGAGCCGAAACATCCCATTTATCTATTTCGAATTCTATCTCCGCTCCCAAAAAGCTTTTATGAACCCAAACCTTTGCAGAAAATTCTTTAAATAATGATATACTTGAACAGTTTTTAATTCGTGATTTCATTGTTCTATAAGAATTTGAAATGGAGAAGTTCAACCCGCCAAAAACAATTTCTTTCATAAAAGCTCCTTTCGATATGTTATACTAAACAACTGTAAATGAAAGTTTTGAATTTCGCTCAAAACTCACTTTTGTCCACTCATTTTGGACTTAACGGTGGTAATTGAAGCAATCAACATTCTTCTGATCTTACCACACTTATTTCGCAAGGATTTGAAAGTGAGCTCATCAATGATGCCGCTCTTACATAAAACACTAAGCCATGTTTCGGTTTCGTTAGCTTCCTTTTGGGCAATTTCTAACTTATGTACGAAATCCGCGTTGCTCTCGGCATATTTAGCTTCGGCAATATTTGCGCTAATCGAAGAAGCAGAACGAATAAGTTGCTTTGTGTATTCAGGTCTTCCCTTTATTTTTGAGCATAATTCGGTAATTTCAACTGCAAATTCAATCGCGAGTTCGTGTGAGGTTTTTGCCATAAATACTCCTTTTGGTCCACCTACGGTGGAGTGATATGGACGGCAATGCCGTCGTGATATAGCACAACTGCGTCGCGCGTGATATGCTTGGCAAAGCCAAGCGTGATATAGCCTCGCGTTGCTCGGCGTTATATGCGCACTTGTGCGCGTGGTACGCCATCGCCTTACGTCGCGCAAGCGACATATCACGCACCGAAGGGTGCATATCACGAACGCGAAGCGTTCTATATCACGCGCCGTAAGGCGTTATATCACGTCGCTTTGTCTGACCGCGTCAGACAAACGACGGACTCGACATGCCCCGTTCCAGGGAACAAATCAACAGGCGTGACTTTACCAATTTCATAACCAAGTGTTCTGAAATACGCGCAATCGCGGGCAAGTGTGTCTGGGCCGCAGGAGACGTAAACA
>JAZOAA010000016.1:0-3681 GCA_045595265.1 Eubacteriales bacterium | reverse complement strand
CGCAATAAAAAGGCAATTGCGGAATACATAAGGAATCAATTACACGAAGATCGTGAGGCTGAGCAACTGAGCATAAAAGAATATATCGACCCGTTTACGGGTGAGCCGGCAAAAGAAGGCAAATAAGAAAGCCCCTTTAGGGGCAAGCCGGTAAAATCTGCGCGGTTGGCGGACTTTTCGATGAGCCTATAGGCTCACCGAGCCGGTGTTATGCCCTAAGGGGGCTTGTGCATGCCACCGGCACGGCCGGTGGTCATGACTACTTTTATGTCTTTTGCTTGTCTTTTATGGCAAGCTTATATATTTCCTCTGCTGCAAAGCGAATTTTAGTCACAATATCTCCCTCTGTTTTGGGGAAGCAGTAGAACAGATGGTCGTTGTTTCCGAGGGATACCATATCGCCTAGTTGATAGAAATAAAAATCAGAGTTCACGCTATGCGCGCACAGAGGCTTTTGCTCATAGTGTAGCTCGCCGCCGCAGCCGTCAAGCACGAAGCCGCCCTTGCCGTGACGAAGTCTGCCCTCGCCGACGCGGTAAAACTTGTGGTCAGAGACGGTCATCAATATATCAACGGGTATGTCGACGGAATATTCGCCACTCTCGACCTCGCCTTTAACACATTCTCTTTCCCAATCGTACCAGTCGGTAACACGTGAAAATTCCGTATTGCCCTCTACCGCTGACAGCTCGCCGTACTCATCAAGATGATAGCTCTTGCCACAGGCTGAGCAGGTGATGTGAGTGCCGGAGCCTACGGTTTTACCCTCTGCCTTGCAGGCGGGGCATTTATACAGTATACGGTTGAGTCCGTCGGCTCTAAAAGGCTCGGAAATTTTGATTTCGTTTTCTTTTTGCCAATCAAAGTTGTCAAAATCAAACTCTTTAAGTATAATTTCCTGTATTTCTTCCGGTGACATTCCGGCTATTTCCTCTGCTGAAAGCACGTATTTCATATCTGCCGACACCTTAATCTTGCGCTTTTGAAGGTTGTTATACAGAGGGTCGTGAAGATATGCGCCGTGAGTGATGATTGTAACCAGCGGTGCGCCCATCATCTTCACCATCTTGCCAAGCGAGTCGGGAAGTGGCATACATCTGCCGTCGAATGAATATCCCGCCTCGGGGAACATGACGACCGAGCTTTTCAGCTTTCGTAATGCGTACATCATATCCTTGACAAGCGTTACGTCAGTGACGAATTTATTGGTTTCTATGCATCCTATATGACGTATAAGGAAGTTTTTACCTATAAACGCATCGGTCGTAGCCACGATGTTAAATGGGCGGGGATAAAGTATACTTGGTACTATTTCGAGATCGAGAAAGCAGGAGTGGTTCATCAAGAAGAGCGCCGGCTCGTTCTTCTTCAGCCTTTCCATACCTATACGGTTGCACTTAAACCCCGTTTTTATTATATCGGGAAGCGATACGAGCTTCAGAAGAGTTTTGAAAAGTATACCGGGCTTAATCGGTTTTTCGTGCTTGCGCTTTGGTATAGCCATTACTTCGCCGTAGCTTTTCTCTATAAATTTTGTTTTCATATGGTTTTCGACCTTTCTGCTATTTTAGGTTGAAGGCGCGATACTCTTACATTTTAACACATAACACAATTTTTTGCAATAGTTTAGAAAAAATCTATTAACAAATTTGTCACTAATAGACTTGATATCGCTTGATTTTAGCATTAAAATATTGTATAATAAAAAAGAAAATAAAATCAGGAGTGGGATATGCTATCTAAAATATACAGCTCGGGAGTTTGGGGAATAGACGGGTTTGAGGTTACGGTAGAGTGCAGCGCATGGGACAGACAGCCGAGGGTTGAGCTTGTCGGATTGCCCGATGCCGCGGTTAAAGAGGCGAAAAACCGCGTGCGCTCAGCGTGTGAAAACAGCGGATATTTCTTCCCGTCTCTTGACATAATGATAAATCTAGCGCCCGCAGACGTTAAAAAGGAAGGCTCTGCATTCGACCTGGCTATAATATGCTCAATACTCCAGTGTGACAGAGTTATTCCCGCCGATTACGACTTCTCTGATAAGTGCCTTATAGGAGAGCTTTCTCTTTCCGGTGAGGTCAGAGGCATCGGAGGCATTTTACCCATGGCAGTCTCGGCAAAAAGATGCGGCAGGCGAGAGGTGTTCGTTCCCTATGAGAACGCAGGCGAGGCGGCTGTTGTTGAAGGAATTACCGTCTACGGAGTGAAAAATCTGCGCCAGCTTATAAACCATATAAAAGGTGTTGAAAGAATAGAACCTATACGCTTTGACCCGTCGCGCTTTGACCTCTCTAACAAGGAGTGCGGTGTGGATTTCTCGGACGTAAGAGGGCAGTATAAAGCAAAGCGCGCTCTTGAAATAGCAGCCGCAGGAGGCCATAACGTACTGATGATAGGCCCTCCCGGAGCAGGAAAATCAATGCTTGCAAAGCGTCTTGCTACCATACTTCCCGACATGACCTTCGATGAAGCTGTCGAAACAACGAAAATACATTCTGTAACCGGAAATCTTAAAACGAATCTTGTAACAGAGAGGCCCTTCCGTTCTCCGCACCATACGGTGAGTGTTGCAGGTCTTGTCGGCGGAGGCGGTGTACCAAGACCGGGGGAGATATCTCTTTCAAACAATGGCATACTGTTCCTCGACGAGCTTCCCGAGTTTTCAAAATCGGTGACAGAATCTCTTCGCCAGCCCCTTGAGGACGGCGAGGTTACGGTAACTCGCGCCGCGGCAAAGATAACGTATCCCCCATCGTTTATGCTGGTTTGCGCCATGAACCCCTGCCGCTGCGGATATTTCGGCGACCCTTCGAAAAAGTGTACCTGTACTCAAAGCTCGATAGCGAGATATCTTGAGCGTGTCAGCGGTCCTCTCCTTGACAGAATAGATATAGAAATAGAGCTGCCCTCGGTTTCTTATAATGAAATTTCGGGCAAAACTCAACCCGGCGAGCCGTCTGCAAAAATACGCGAGAGGGTAAATGCGGCAAGAAAATTCACCGACAAAAGACTTGTCGGCGGCGGTGACAGACCGGGAACGCTTAATGCACGTATGACTACCGAAATGCTTAGAAAATACTGTACTCCCGACGAAGAGGGGCAGAGATTGATGCGCGATGCCTTCGAGACCCTGGGACTTTCAGCCCGCGGTCACGACAGAGTTCTTCGCGTAGCCCGTACCATAGCCGACCTTGACGGTATGGAGCAGATTAATGCAGACCATATTGCCGAGGCTATAATGTATAGAAGCTTAGATAGAAAGTATTGGCATAGGTAGGAACGGGTGCTTTTTGCGAATTGCTTCAGAGTTTTCGGTCTTGCCGTAGATTTCTACGGCTTGCGACACGAAAATCCTCGCACTTCATCAAAAACCCCTCCGTTCCGCATATCTTGTGCTACAAATAACAACAATTATTTACAAATTTCAAAGAAAGTAGTAGAAAGTGAAAAGAAAAACCAAATTGCCAGAGCTTCTAGCTCCTGCGGGCAGCTTTGAGTGTCTTATAGCGGCGGTATCTGCCGGCGCCGATGCCGTTTACGTTGGCGGAAGAAAATTTGGAGCAAGAGCCTTTGCTAAAAACTTTGACATGGAGGAGCTTTGCCGTGCTGTGGCATACTGTCACGTCCACGGAGTAAAGCTTTACGTTACGGTAAACACTCTTGTTGAGGATATAGAGATGG
>JAZOAA010000015.1:0-20111 GCA_045595265.1 Eubacteriales bacterium | reverse complement strand
TAAACGGAGAGCTTATGGCTGAGGGCACTCAAACCAATGATTCCTCAACCGTTACAACTATGAAAATGTATACTTTCAGCAGTGCCAAGGGTGATACTATTTGCGTAGATAACGTTAAGGCAGGCTTCGTAAAGAAAGCGGTTGCGACAGAAGAATAAACAAACCTGCTCCTCCGCGATATTCGCGGAGGAGTCCACCCCTCTTTTTCGATTTGAGGAAAACAAAATGAATTGCGAAAGAATAATTTTAGAAACTAAATTTATCGACATTGAGTGCCTTTCCGATCTCAAGGCGGCGCTCTCCGCAAATGACGCTCCTACCGTATATCTTGGAAAATGTAAATCCGAGTTGTCAAAAACGGCGTATTCTTTGCTTGGTGACATAGAATCAAGCGATGAAGAAACCAGATATCTCGTGTGTTCCAACGGCAAAGATTTAGCTGTTGCGTTTGAACGTGATTATTACGAGAGTGATGCGGCAGGTGTGTGCGCTGTGTATTACATAGTAGATATGCTCTCCCGTGGAGAAAAGCTCGCGGAGGGAATTATTACGTCGGGCGCTATCGAGCCTATCGCTTACTGCAAGACTCTTGACGCAAAGCAGAATGAAAAATGCTACGAAAAGATGAGAGCGCAGGTTGGCGGCAAGCTCGGCGAGGAAATTGTCCAAGCCACCAAGGAGTATTTCTCCATAATGAGCGGCGGAGTTGTTGATTGGCTTTCGAGTCTTTATGACCCCAATATCGGCGGATTTTATTATTCCGAATCTGGCAGAGACCACGAGGGCTATCTTCCTGACCTTGAGTCAACAGGTCAGGCCATGTGTATCTTGCAGTACAATAATATGCTTGACCATATCGGCGGTGTAAAAAATCTCCCCGATTTTATGAAAAAGCAGATAATCTCATTTATCAAGCCTCTTCAGGACCCTAACGGATACTTCTATCATCCCCAGTGGACAAAGGAGCGCACCGACAGACTTGTCGAAAGACGCGCCCGTGATCTTGGTTACGGTCTTTCTGCTCTTATAAATGCGGGCGGTCGCCCTACATATGATACACCAACAGGTGTAAAGGGTGATGGCAGGCTGCTTGACGGCACAGAGGTTGACCCTCGCGGAGTCGCGCATGTGAGGGTTGACAAAGCCGAGCAAAAAGAAGAGCCGCCCAAGGAGCGCTATATTTCTCCTATCCTCAAGGATAAAGAGAGCTTTACCGCTTACCTTGAAGCAAACAGGGAGAGGATACAGACGGCAGGTTACGGCTTCGGCAGCGAGCTGTCATCACTTGCGGGAGAGATCGTATTCCGCGACAAGCAGCTTAAGGAGCAGGGAGCCGATTACTCGCTTCTTGAAATTTTGGCAAAATACCTTTCCGAAACTCAAAACCCTAAGACAGGTATGTGGTATGCACTAAATCCCGGTGACGAGGGGTATTCGGTTTATGCGGGTGTAAACGCGCTTTTGAAGATAGGCGGCCTTTATAGAATAGCAGGACTTGAATTTCCAAACGCTCTTGCCGCTTGTAAGTCGGCGGTTGATGCGGTTTATACCGACGAGGACCCTCTCACTATGTGCTATCAGTATAACGCATGGTTCTCTATTGAGAATATAATCAAAAATCTTGAATCCTGTGCAAAGGATGTAGAGTGGGGCAAAGCAAAGGTTAAAGAGATTCGCGCCGAGCTTCTCGCAGATGCTCCCGCGTCGATTCGCAAAACGGCTGAAAAGCTGAAAAAATTCCGCAAGGACAACGGCTCGTTCTCCTATTTCCAGACAGGCTCCTGCTGTACCAGCAACGATATGTGGGTGGCTATCAAGGATACTAATGAGGGTGACGTAAACGCATCGGTTATCGGAGGCATCGACGTTTCCGACAGAATGTATTTCGTTTTAGGACTTGAGAGACCGAAGATTCTCGGCAGGGCGGATTATTGTAGATTTATCTATAATATAAAGAACCCTAAGCCTATAATAAAAAAGCCTGCTCCATACGAAATACCCAGATAATAAAAAAGAAGCAGAGGTGCAAAATAAGCACCTCTGCTTTAATAATATTTATGTATTATTTCTCGTTTTTGTAAATTTCCTTGAAGTATTTGTATGTATCAACCTTGAGTTCTCCGCAAGCAGCCTCGTCGCAAGCGATGATGCCGTCCTTGTGAAGCTGAAGTGCGCTGATAGTCCATGCGTGGTCAACGCCGCCCTCTACGCAATGGCGAAGCGCGCGAGCCTTGTTGTGACCGCTGATAAGAAGGAGCACCTGCTTGGAATCGCAAACAGTACCTACACCAACGGAGAGCGCGGTCTTGGGAACTTTATTCGGGTCGTTATCAAAGAAACGGGAGTTAGCTATAAGAGTATCCTCGGTAAGTGCGCGAACGCCTGTTCTTGAAGTAAGGGATGTGAAGGGCTCGTTGAATGCGATATGTCCGTCAACACCGCTTCCGCCAAGGAACAAATCAATTCCGCCATAAGAAGCAATCTTGTCCTCGTATCTCTGGCACTCTGCCTCGAGGTCCTCAGCCATACCGTTCAAAATGTTTATGTTCTCTGCGGGAATATCTATGTGATTGAAGAAATTATCGTGCATGAAGTACCAGTAGCTTTGGTCGTGCTCTCTGGGCAAACCAACGTACTCGTCCATATTGAAGGTAACTACGTTCTTGAAGGTTACCTTGCCCGCCTTGTTCATTTCAGCAAGTTTCTTATAAACGCCGAGAGGAGAAGAACCGGTAGGAAGTCCAAGAACGAAGGGACGGTTCTCTTTGTGATTGTTTATGGCGTTAGCGATATGCGCGGCAGCCCACTCACTCATTGCTTCATAATTGTCTTTGATAATTAATTTCATGTTTTTGCTCCTTGCTATCTAGAATTTTTGCATACTAATTATATCACTTATTATCCGATTTGTAAAGATGTTTCAAATATTTTATTAAAATATAGACAGTAAATAAATATGCCGATTACACGAGCATAAGAACAAGCGGCATAGTTATAATTGAGAGAAGAGTTGAGATTGTGACAAGCCTGGAAACGTAAGCCGAGTCACAGTCGTATTTTTCGGCAAACATGGTTGCGCTGGTCGCTGCGGGCGCGGATGCGAGTATTGCCACAACGGGTGCAACAGCACCGTGCATTTCAAGCCCTGTGAGTGAGACAAGCTTAAGAATAGCTACCACTGCTATCGGCAAAGCTATGTGTCGAAGTACGAGGAAGAGATACATATACTTGTCGCGAGTGACCCCCTTAAAGCTGATGTCGGGAAGTCTAAGACCGATAACAACCATAGAAAGAGGTGCAACGAGGTTCTTAAGATGCGTTGCCGTGTCTGATACAAGTCCCCAGATGACCTCGGGAATATAGTCGGTAAGAGGGAAAATAAAGAACACAAGACCGACAGCGGCAGCTATCGTTACGGGGTGCAAGAGCGCTTTAACAATAGATGCGTCGCTTTTTTTAGCGTCCTCGTGGTCGTCAATTCCGTTTTTATCGATATCTTTTCCGGAGGTGCAAATCTTAACACCCAGCGACCAAAGGAAGAGGTTAAAGGTGATGTTGTAAATCGAAGCAAAGAGCGTAGCGCCGGGGAACTTATCTTCAAGAACCGCCGCAATAAGAGGAATACCCATAAACGCTGCGTTAGAGAATATCGTAGCGAATCGAAGCATTCTGCGCTTTGCGTCCTCCGCGCCCTTGAAGAGAAGCATAGCAACTACCGCAAACAGAGCGTGTGCTATAACCGAAAATACAAGCACGTAAGCCGAATTAATCAAGATTTCCATGTTGAAGGGCTTAACGTAAGCCATGAAAATCAAGGCGGGCTGCGCTATATACAAAACAAGGTTAGAAAGTCCCTTTCCAAAGGCGTCCGAAACCATTTTGCACTTTTTCAGTATAACGCCGGGTATCATTAAAATAAATAAGAGGGCAACATTATAAATTACGTCTGCAACTATCATAAATACTCCAAAATGTAAATAAAATTTGTCAATAACTTGAAATTAAAGCTTCTTTGCGCCTTTTGCTATCTCTACGATAAGCTCTGTCGCAAGCTCCATGCCGTCAATCGAAACGTATTCAAATGCCGAATGGAAGTTTCCGCCACCGGTGCCGAGATTTGGGCAGGGCAGACCCATAAACGAGAGGCGCGAGCCGTCAGTGCCGCCGCGGATAGGGTTGGTTATGGGGGTGATTCCCAAATTTTCCATAGCAGCTCTTGCGCGCTCTACGGTATGCGGATTTTGGTCTATTATTTCCTTCATGTTGCGGTATGAGTCGGATATTGTGAGTGTGGCGGTTCTTTCGCCATACTTATTGTTAATCAGATTTACTACACGGGCAAATTCTTCTTTCAGCGCATCAAGCTTTTTGGCATCGTGGTCACGAAGAATGTAATGAAGCTCTGCGCTCTCACACTCACCCGACATCGAAGTCAGGTGATAAAATCCCTCGTATCCTTCCGTCTTTTCGGGAACGGTGTCGGGGTCGAGCATACAGTTAAATTCCGCCGCGATGGCAGTGGCGTTTTTCATTTTTCCCTTTGCAGAACCGGGGTGAGTAGAAAATCCTTTAATCAAGACTTTTGCCGATGCTGCATTGAAGTTTTCGTACTCCAGCTCACCAACCTCGCCTCCGTCGAGAGTGTAGGCGTAATCTGCTCCAAATTCAGAAATGTCAAAAAGGTCTGCACCGCGTCCGATTTCCTCGTCGGGAGTGAAGGCGATACATATTTTTCCGTGCGGAAAATCGGCATTAATCAGTCGCTCTGCTGCCGAAACTATCTCGGCAATTCCCGCCTTGTCGTCAGAACCGAGAAGTGTCGTGCCGTCGGTGATTATTAAGCGTTGACCTAAAAGGCGCGAAAGCGAGGGATAATCTTCAGCCCTCATAACAATGCCTTTTTCTTCATTAAGAATTATATCTCCGCCGTGATACTCGATAATGCGTGGGGATATCGGCTCATCCGGCATAGCATCAGAGGTATCAAGATGTGCGATAAAGCCAACCGCGCAAAATCCCTCGGCATTTTCGGGGATAGATGCGTAAACGTAGCCGTTATCATCGACTTTTGCATTGTGAACGCCTATGCTTCGAAGCTCCTCTGCGATATATTCGGCAAGCACCCTCTGCTTTTCGGTGCTGGGGCAGCTCTCGCACGACTCATCAGACATAGTCGGAAAAGCTACGTATTTCAAAAATCTTTCTTCTACGTTCATTAAAAAATTACCCTTAAAATAAATATAGCATAAAAATTATATACCCAAACGAAGAAAAAGTCAATCCCAAACGGCAGACTCTTCTAAAAAAATTTATATATTTATTGACTTTCCGTATTTTCATATGCTATAATTAATTATTACAATGTAATTTTTAGGAGAAAACCCAAAATGAAATGGACATCACTTAACGACCTTCGTGAAAAGTATCTCTCTTTCTTTGAGAGTAAGGGGCATTTAAGACTCCCCAGCTTTTCGCTTGTTCCCAATAACGATAAATCCCTGCTTCTTATAAATTCGGGCATGGCACCTATGAAGAAATTCTTTACAGGTGAGGTAGAGCCTCCCCGTAACAGAGTCTGCACCTGCCAGAAGTGTATCAGAACGCCCGACCTTGAGCGAGTAGGACATACCGCTCGTCACGGCACGTATTTTGAGATGCTGGGAAACTTCTCCTTCGGAGATTATTTTAAGAATGAGGCTATTCCGTGGGCGTGGGAGTTCCTTACCGTGACTCTTGAGATTCCCGCAGACCTTCTCTGGCCCTCTGTATACGAGCAGGACGATGAAGCGTACGCTATCTGGCGCGATAAAATAGGAGTGCCCGAGGAGCACATCGTTAAGCTTGGTAAGGCGGATAACTTCTGGGAGCACGGATCCGGTCCTTGCGGCCCTTGTTCCGAGATTTACTTTGACAGAGGCTTAAAGTACGGCTGTGGCTCGCCCGATTGTAAGCCCGGCTGCGACTGTGACAGATTTATGGAGATATGGAATAACGTATTCTCTCAGTTTAATAACGACGGCAACGGTAACTATACCGAGCTTGCACAGAAGAATATAGATACCGGTATGGGTCTTGAGCGTCTTGCGTGCGTTATGCAGGGTGTGGACAATCTCTTTGAGGTTGATACCGTAAGAGCTCTTCTTGACAGAGTTTGCGAGATTGCAGGTAAGTCTTACGGTGCTGACAAGGATAACGACGTTTCTATCAGAGTTATCACCGACCATACAAGGTCAGCTACGTTTATGATTTCCGACGGCGTTATTCCCTCAAACGAGGGTCGCGGCTACGTTCTCAGAAGAATTATCCGCCGTGCTTGCCGTCACGCTAAGCTTCTCGGCATTGAGGGAATGTTCCTTAAGGGACTTGTTGAGATAGTTATCGGTCAGAACGAGGGCGCATATCCCGAGCTTCGTGAAAAATACGACTATATCCTCAAGGTTATCACTCTTGAGGAGGAGCGCTTTAACGCAACTATCGACGCAGGTCTTGGTATTCTTTCGGGTGTTATTGCCGACGCGAAGGAAAAGGGCGAGAAGGTTATATCCGGCTCTGATGCTTTCAAGCTTTACGATACGTTCGGCTTCCCCGTTGACCTCACCCGTGAGATTGCGGAAGAGGCAGGACTCGCTATTGACGAGGACGCCTTCAAGGCTCTTATGGAAGAGCAGAAGCAGAGAGCAAGAGCCGCAAGAGGAAACATTTCTGGCTGGTCGGATTCTTCAAAGTCACTTCTTGAAAATCTTCCCGCTACCGACTTCGTAGGCTATACCGAAAACGAGTGCGAGGCAAAGGTTCTTTCGATAATCGTAGATGACGAAGCGGTTGAGACTGCCAGCGAGGGCGAATGCTCCGTTATCTTTGACAAGACTGCCTTCTACGGCGAGGGCGGCGGTCAGGTTGGCGACAGCGGCGTTATTGCAGGAATAGGCACAGTAACCGATACCAAGAAAACAAACGGAATATACATTCACGAGGTAACACTCGACGCTGCTATCAGCGTTGGTGACAAGGTTACTCTTAAAATTGACACCGCAAGGCGCGACGCTATAAGAAGAAACCATTCTTCAGCTCATCTGCTTCAGGCGGCACTCCGTCAGGTGCTTGGCACTCACGTTGAGCAGGCAGGCTCTTACGTTGACGAGCACAGAGTGCGCTTTGACTTCACTCACCTTGCGGCTATGACCGCCGAGGAGATAGTAAAGGTCGAGGCAATAGTAAACGCCAATATCCTTCTCGCGGAGCAGGCTGAAACTATCGTTACCACTCCCGATAAGGCGAAGGAAATGGGCGCTATGGCGCTCTTTGGTGAAAAGTACGGTGACGAGGTAAGAGTTGTTAAAATCGGCTCGTCCTCTACCGAGCTTTGCGGCGGTACTCACGTTTCTAACACCGGTAATATCGGTCTGTTTAAGGTTATTTCCGAATCCAGCGTTGCGGCGGGTGTAAGAAGAATCGAAGGCACGACAGGTCTCGGCGTACTCGCTCTTATGGCTGAAAAGGAAGGACTTATCCGCGATGCTGCAAAAGAGCTTAAATCCCCTAACCCCGCAGCTATCGCAAGCAAGGCTGCTTCCGTTCAGGCTGAAATCAAGGAGCTTAAGCGCGAGCTTGAATCGGCAAACGCACAGATAGCAAATGCAAAGGCAGAGGCGCGTCTTTCCGGACTTAAGACCGTAGGTAAGGTAAAGCTCCTTGCGGCAAAGGTTGAGATGCGTGCCGACCAGGCGAGAGCGCTTTCCGATACCGTTAAGGAAAAATATTCCGATGCGGTAGCCGTTCTTGCGGTGGTTAATGACGGCAAGCTTAATCTCATAGTTGCAGCGGGCCCTGATGCTGTTAAGGCAGGCGCTCATGCAGGTAATATCTTGCGCGAGGTTGCAACCATTTGCGGCGGTAAGGGCGGCGGACGTCCCGACTCGGCAATGGGCGGCGGTCGTGACATTGATAAGATTGGCGAAGCGCTCAAAAAGGCAGAGGAAATTCTTGCAAATATCTAAAAAAACACGAAGGGTAGTCCTGTGGGGCTACCCTTTTTTACATAGCTGAAAATAGATTTATCAAGGACGATGTTTTTATGGACAGTCGAGGACGCCTCTCAAGCCTTCCCATTGTGTATCTGTCACGCTTACTCCTTGACTGTGCTAGTATTGTGTTATCAGAGCGCTTAGCCCAAGGCTGATACAAAAAATTCAACCGCGAAGCCGACTCCTTTGGCAAAAGCGTCCTCTTCCATAATAAATTCCATCTCCTGCCTGCAATCAATAAATTTCTTCAGCTCGGCTTTTGCATCTTCACTTATCTTGCACTCAAGCTTTTCTAGTATTTTGTTGCTTAAATGCTCCAGAGCTTTCAGCTCTGATAAGTATTTACCTTCACTGGCGGCAGGGTGGATTTGACCGCAATACAGTTGGCTTAAAAATTTTTCCATATGTACTCTCCTTTTTATAATCCGAAAACGGGCTACATATATTATAGCCCAAATATGGGCTATTGTCAAGATGCGGATTATAATTTATAATGAAATAAAGGAGATTTACAATGATAACTTATGATAAGCTTTGGAAAACCATGAAAGAGAAGGGCATTTCTCAATACAAATTACATAACGATTATAAAATAAGTGCGGGTCAGTTGGATAGGCTTCGCAAGAACTCCAATGTAAGCACAAACACTCTTGACAATCTTTGCAAAATACTCGATTGCAAGCTCGAGGACATTGCAGAATACGTATCGGATTGAAAAAAACATAATTAAAAGGGCTGACTCATTAAGGGTGATGTTCTTAGCGGAGAATTAAAAAACGCCTCCAAGTGCGAGCATCGCATTTGACCTGTCAAATGCATTATGGGCTATGCCCAAACCCTTATAACGACAGAAAGAGATAACAAATCGGTTTGTAGCCGAAATGTTATCTCTTTTTCTGTTTGTTGAATGAAATCGTGGTTACACCACGATGAAATCTTCGCTTTGCTCAGATGAAATCCAAGGTCAAGCCTTGGATGAAATCAAATCCGTCTGTCATATAACCCTGCGAAGCAGGATTTCATCGCGAGAGCGATTTCATCCACCGAGAGTGGATTTCACCCGTCAAAGACGGATTTGACTGCGTGTTCTCCGTTAAGGATAACACGCATAAGTCAGCCCTTCTTTTATTTACTCATATCAACCTGTTCTTTTTCGTACTTTGACGGATATTTGTCCTGATAATAGTTCTCGTGAGTTATTTCAAACGAGGTGTCAGGCGAGCAGGTTATAACTGCACAGCCGCGCTGATAGCCCTTTTTATCAATGCCGGCATACGCGTTGTAGTCCATGCTGTAACCGTAGGAGAGCGTTACACCCTTGTACTCAAGAACGAAGTTGTTTAAGTGGTCGTGACCGTAGAAGAGCGCCTTCGTGCTTCCAAGCTCGGTTATTGTTTCAAACATATTATCATCGTAATCCGATGAATAAACTACCTTGTCCGTTTCACCGTCATTGCCTCTTATGTAGGTGACGTTATCGGTGTTTTGTCTATTATTGTTTACATATTCGTTGTATGCATCTCTTACTTCCTTTAACGGAATGTGCATAAAGAGCATACTCTGCACGGTTAAAAACTGTTCACTGTTCTCGGGTTTTTCCTCGTCGGGCAGACTGTCGTAAACCGACTTGTTATACGCGTTGTATTTTTTGACGGTTTGCTTATACCAGTGAATCTGGTCCTCGTGGATATTGTCATAATCCCAGAAAATACCGATGGGGTCGTTTGAGGTATACGCGTTTGAATCTATCATGATAAGGCTCTTTGTGATAAGGCCTTGCGAGTTTCTGACGTTGATTACGTGGTTACACTCACCGAAAATTTCCGCAGGACC
The DNA here is from genome assembly GCA_045595265.1 of Eubacteriales bacterium. Taxonomy (GTDB): domain Bacteria; phylum Bacillota; class Clostridia; order Oscillospirales; family CAG-272; genus UBA1740. The sequence continues at coordinate 10,254 of JAZOAA010000015.1, read as the reverse complement.
GCTGCTAAAAAGACAGTGCTCGAGAGTGTGGTCCTCATATATTTTAGCAACGGCGGCTCTGTCGTAATAATTATATGACTCGGAGTCGTGATTTCCGAGAGTTACCGTCCACCATACGCCAAGTCTTTCCATAAGTCTTGCAAAATAGTCGTGTGCATACTTGTTGTTAAGAGTGCCGGACCACGGAATAGCGAATGAAATATCACCCGTTACGACGACAAGGTCGGGTTTTTCTGCGGTAATCATAGCGGCTACGGCGTTGATTGCCATTTTGTCTTTTTCAGCCGAGAGCACTCCGCCGCAGATATGTACGTCGGTAAGGTGCATTACCTTAAATTCCTCATCGGTAGTAAAATACGGCGCGCCGTAGTTGTCGTACTCGGGTGTGAGCTGGTTTTCGTACGCAACGGGTTCGAAGCTGTCGATGTACTCGTTCATGCTTACCTTGTTTATTTCGTTAGCAATGAAAAAGCCAAGAGCAATCAAAGCAATCGCGGCGACTATGCAAAGAAGTGTGATAAAGAATTTTTTCATTTTTCTTCCTCTTTATGTAAATAATTGTTTTCAATCAGCGTTCTGTTGGGAAATCATCTGCTGTATAGGCAGAGAGCAACCGATGCAGGCGTCATATTCTTCACCGTTTATCTCGCCGCATATAGGGCAGGGCTGTGATGTGACACGGCGTCCTAATACGAGAGGATATTTAGTGCCCTCAAGCTTTATCAGCATGTCACCGTCATTATATAATTCAATATGTTCTTTTTTTAGGTCGCGTATTTCGGTAACATTGCCGTCATCGAGTCTTAAATAAACCGAGCTTCTTAACCTCGGGTGTTGCTTTTTACGGTTAGCTCTCGTGTTGGGAGCAAAAGGCTGAAGCCCTGATGAGCCTACCTGCTTATACCTGAGTCCCGGTCCGTAAGCCTTCTTTGTAACGTACAGGTCCTCTTTTATATTTATTCCGCGGATTTCCTTTGAAAAAAGAACTCCCGCATCATATGAATCAAAAAGGCTCTTGACGTAAAACAGCATAACAAAGCCGCAAACTCCGCACGCCAGCCTTAAATTATCATCGACTCCGCTTATAAATGCGAGTATTACGAGCACCGCACCGAGAATTGCAGATACGGCGGCTTTGGTTAAAAAATCCCGCCTTTTCTCTTTAACTCTCTTTCTTACTGCATCAATATCGTAATTCATACACTACTCCTTTGCGAAAGCTTTTCTTGACTCCTTCACTCCGTTCAGTATTGTCTGTTTAGCCTTCGCCGCGGTCGCGGCATCGGTAGCGGGTACGTCCTTCAGCGGATATTCAAGCCCCAGCTCCTCGTATTTTCCGACACCCATCGTGTGATATGGCAAAACGTCAAGTGCTTTAAGGTTCTTTAACCCTCCGATAAATTTTCCAAGCTCGTATAGGTCGCCCTCGTCATCGGTATATCCACCGATTACAACATGACGTACCCATAGCGGAACGTTTTTTTCTTCAAGGTGTTTTGCAAAGTTTAGGATTCTTTCGTTAGAATGTCCGGTAAGCTCCTTGTGCTTTTTACTGTCTATGTGCTTGATATCGAGCATAACTAAATCCGTATACTTTAATAGCTCGTCAAGCTTATTAATATATGTTTCGCTTCTGTTAAAGGTGATGCCTGACGTGTCTATCGCGGTGTGTATGCCTTTCTCCTTCGCCAGACGAAAAAGCTCTGTCACAAAATCAATCTGCAATAGCGGCTCTCCGCCCGTTACGGTTATACCGCCCTTAGAGTAGAATGAGCGGTTTTTATGATATTCTTCAAGCAGCTCTTGCGTACTCATTTCTTCACCGCCGGACATACTCCACGTATCCGGGTTGTGACAGTAAAGGCAACGCATGGGACAACCCTGTAAAAAGACTACAAATCTTATTCCCGGCCCATCAACAGTGCCAAACGTTTCTATCGAATGTATGTAGCCCCTCATGTAAGTTATCACCACCTAAACCTAAAAATAAAAACGGTACTATATTTATTATAGCACCGAAAGGGAAAAGTATCAAGATGTTTTTTCTGTTTTTAGCAGACAAATGAAAAATCCGCGAAGACAAGCTTATCATCGCGGATTTACGGTATTACACCGTTGAGTGATAGTTTATATCTGGTCGTGGAACGTACGGGAGATAACCTCGTCCTGCTGCTCTTTCGTCAGCTTTATAAAGTTTACCGCATATCCGCTTACTCTTACGGTGAGCTGGGGATATTTCTCGGGGTGCTTTTGCGCATCGAGGAGCGTTTCTCTGGTAAAAACGTTTACGTTCAGGTGGTGTCCGCCCTTTTCGACGTAGCCGTCAAGCAGGGAGACTAAATTATCTATTTGATTTTTTGTTGCTGCCATGAGTTTTTTCCTTTCTGTTTATTGGTTATCTCCGTCAAGTCCTTCGAAGAGGGTGGGAGCGTTGCAAGCGCCCGTGCCGCAGTCGAGGTCTACCTCAATGTCGCCGACAAAGATTGCATCGTCCTTGCCGAGAGCGCCGGGAATTATCGAGAACGTGTTTGAAATTCCGTCCTGTGCATCGCGGAAGGGGAGCTTCGCAACCGAGGCGAGAGATGCGACAGCACCGTGAGTATCACGCTTGTGCATAGGGTTAGCTCCGGGAGCGAATGCCTCGCCGCGCTTACGTCCGTCGGGAGTTGCGCCCGTGTTCTTTCCGTAAACAACGTTAGAGGTGATTGTAAGAACGGAGGTAGTGGGAATACTGTCTCTGTAAGTTTGCTTCTTTCTGATGTGGTTCATAAACATCGTGATAACGTCGTAAGCAAGAGAGTCTACTCTGTCATCGTCGTTTCCGTACTTGGGGAAGTCGCCCTCGATCTCAAAGTCAACCGCAATTCCGCGCTCATCTCTTATAGGCTTAACCTTCGCGTACTTGATAGCCGAGAGCGAGTCTGCAACAACCGAGAGTCCGGCTATACCGGTAGCAAACCAACGTGTAACGTGCTTGTCGTGAAGAGCCATTTGTATCTTCTCGTAGCAGTACTTATCGTGCATATAGTGAATAATGTTAAGAGTATTGACGTAAACCTCGGAGAGCCACTTGAGCATGGCGTTATACTTCTTCATAACGTCGTCAAAGTCGAGATACTCGCCTTCGGTCTTACGGTATTCGGGACCGATTTGTTTTCCGGTTATTTCGTCAACACCGCCGTTGATAGCGTAAAGAAGGCACTTTGCAAGGTTTGCTCTCGCGCCGAAGAACTGCATCTCCTTACCTATCTTCATCGAGGATACGCAGCAGGCTATGGCGTAGTCGTCGCCGTGGGTGAAGCGCATTAGGTCGTCGTTTTCATACTGAACCGACGAGGTCTCGATAGAGATACGGGCGCAGAAGCGCTTGAAGTTTTCGGGAAGTCTTGTAGACCAGAGAACTGTGAGGTTGGGCTCGGGTGCAGCACCCAGGTTTTCTAAAGTATGGAGATATCTGTATGACATCTTAGTTACCATGTGGCGACCGTCAACGCCCATACCGCCGATAGACTCCGTAACCCATTGAGGATCGCCGGAGAAGAGAGAATTATACTCGGGCGTTCTTGCAAACTTGACAAGACGCAGCTTCATTATGAAGTGGTCAACAAGCTCTTGTATTTCTTTTTCGGTATAGGTTCCTCTCTTTAAGTCGCGCTCTGCGTAAATATCAAGGAATGTGGAGGTACGGCCGAGTGACATTGCCGCGCCGTTCTGTTCCTTAACCGCCGCAAGATATCCGAAGTAAAGCCACTGAATAGCTTCCTTGGTATCCTTCGCGGGCTTGGAGATATCGTAGCCGTAGGATGCTGCCATTTTCTTAAGCTCTTCGAGCGCTCTTATCTGCTCGGAAAGCTCCTCTCTGTCACGGATGTTGTCTGCAAGCATGGTCGTTCTGGATGTATCCTTCTGAAGCTGCTTGTCCTCGATAAGTCTGTCAACACCGTAGAGAGCGACTCTTCTGTAGTCACCGATAATTCTGCCTCGACCATACGCATCGGGCAGACCGGTTATAATATGACTTGAACGGCAGGCGCGCATCTCTGGCGTGTATGCGTCAAAAACGCCTGCGTTATGAGTTTTTCTATGAACGGTAAAGAATTCCTTAACCTCCGGGTCAATCTCGTAGCCGTTATCCTTACATGCCTTTTCCGCCATTCTTATACCGCCGTAGGGCATAAGAGCGCGCTTAAAGGGCTTGTCCGTCTGGAATCCGACGATTTTCTCCTTTTCTTTGTTAAGATATCCGGGGCCGTGTGAGGTTATAGTGGATACAACCTTGGTATCCATATCAAGAACTCCGCCTGCCTCGCGCTCCTGTTTTGAAAGCTCAAGAACCTGGTCCCAAAGCGCTAAAGTATCGTCGGTAGCACCCTCCAGGAAATCTTCGTTTCCGTCATAAGGTGTATAGTTATGGGTGATAAAGCTTCTTACGTGTATTTCTTTCTTCCACTTTCCGTTTTCAAAGCCCTGCCAGCCCTCGTAATTGTATTCCATATATTTCACCTTTCTTTTTTGTTAGTTTGGTCGATACACGGAATTTTATGCCCGTGTAATTTCTTGCAACATAATATTATACACTATTTAACAGATAAAGTCAAGGTTTGCAAAAAAATTAAGGCGTTATTCAAGGCGTTATAATATTATTTTTAATTTTTGAAATTTTACCAAGAGCATCTTTATTTGCTACGATAGCGAACGTCGAGCCGTTCATTGAATTTTTCAGAAGATTTGCTACCTCTATAAGCGCAGATGAATCGGTTTTTATAATATCTTGATAAAGCCGGTCGTCTGCGTTCCAATCTCTGCCCGAAAGATAATTTGCGGTAGCGAGAGAGGCGGCCGCTCTTGGTGTGAGCAGAATATCATATTCTCCGACAGCTCCGATTATATACTTTGTGAGGTCGTGCTTTTCTTTTGCAAATTTTTCAAGAAAATCTGCCGCGCCGTAAAATATTTCAACAGACCTTTCGGGATTCGGGTCGCGGTAGGAGTAGAAAAATGCTACTCCGTGTTTTCTGGCAACAAATCCTGCGCCGTAAGAGCCGCCCTTGACCCTTATTTCAGGCCATAGGTATTCGTAAGACAGAATACTTTTCGCAACTTTTATTGCGCCCATAAGAGCGGAAATTTTTTCTGAATGGAAACCGAAAGCCGCATGAGCAATATCAAGAGGAAGGCATATACCCTCGGGAGCCTTCGCGCGTGGCTGATATTGCTGCCTTTTACCCACGTTTCCCGAGGGGAAGATGTCTGCAATCTTGCCCGTAATCTCCGTGCTTCCGACACAGCTGATGCATAGCCTTTCTTTTATGAAAATACGCTTTGCAAGAGAGGAAAGAGCAAGAAGCAGAGCTTCTCCACCCTCGTCAAAGCTAGCAATGTATTCCTTTAGCTTATCGTAAGCAAAAATACCGCTTATATATTCTCCGCAGATTCCGTGCGAGGTGAGTGATGATTCCACTCTTTCCATAGCTACGCCCTCACCGCCAAGAAGGAGAGAGTCTTCTGTCAGAGAGCGCATCTGAAGTAGAATTTTCTTAAGATTTTCGCTGTTTGTAAACTTCGTCTTGGTAAGCACCTCTTCGGTGAGATGAACGAGAACGTCACCGTTTTCGCAAAGAGATGCCGCGTGTACGGCAAGGTAAGGTGTCGCAAGCTTTGGATTTGACGCGTCGGCAATGACCGTCGGAAGAATACTGAAGCTTCCGAGAGAAGATTTTATTTTGTTTTTCAGCTCGGATTCGCTGTAATTTTCAGTATCGGAATTGGAAAGCAGAGATGATAAAATTTGAAGCAGTGAAAGCTCTTCTTTATCCAAATCATGTACAGAAAAGTAAAGTTCTGTATACATAATCCCCGCTGTTTCGAGATTATGATGCAAAATTTTTACCACGTCCCTGTGCGATACCTCTGTGAATTTTTCGCTTTTTTTTACGGCTATATCTTCTACGGTGAGCGCGGGAATGGTGCTAAGCGCCTTTTGGGAATCCTGCTTGCAGTTGCGCCTTTGCACAAGCTCGGATATCTCCCGCATACGCTTTCGCTCGCCATGGCTCATTCTTTTATCGATTTCAGAAAGCCTGCTTTTAAGTGCAGCCTCTTTTCTTTCAAGATAGTTTTCATCGGGAACAAGCAGGGCAGTCGCTCTATGTGGACAGTTGATAAAAATATCGCGCAGCAGCCTATGATAGTAATCCGTATCTAAAAGCGAATAGAGATATTCAAGCGCTTCTTCATATTTTAAGGCGTGCGAAGGCTCTATTCCGTAAAGCCAAACACCGTAAACCGCAATAGCAAAGGCGACTCCTTTAGGAAGAGAGCCGTAATCCTTTTCTCTGTAACGGAATTTAAGGCGGTCGAGATTTGCTTTTACAGTATCTTTGCATAGCTCTCCGTTTGCCAAAGATGATATAATTTCGTTACTGCGCGCCTTTATTTTCTCGCAAAGATCCGGATTTATGCCGTGGTATTCAAGCATAACCGTTTGCATAATAGTCGTGTTTGTAAAAGCTGATACGTCCTCGCAAAGTCCTTCTTCAATAAGCGCCTTTTTAAGAGGCGAATCGTTAGAGCCTGCTACGGCGTTTAATAAAGCGGAGATTGCTATCAGAAGCGCATGGTCTTTACATTCTCCGAAAACTCTGGCGGATATCATGCGTCCGCTGTCGTGCTCTCCCCCCGGCTCAAACTCAACCATTATATCTCCCGCATCTTTTGCGGGAGCGATAGTGTCGGGTATTTCTATTTCTTTTCTATCATATTCGCAAAGATAAGAATCGATAAGTGAGAGCATTTTATCAATATCCATCTTGCCGTCAAGGAAAATATACGAGTTTGACGGGTGATAATATTTTTCGTGAGCGCTGACAAAGCCGTCGTACGATAGCTCGGGAATGTGTGCGGGATTTCCGCCCGAATCATATTCGTATATACTTCCCTTGAAGAGTGCGTTATTAAGAGCTGAAATTGCCGACTCGTCGGGAGAGGAGTAAGCGCCCTTCATTTCATTGTATACTACTCCGTTGTACGTGAGATTTCCTTCCGAGTCGTACTCATAACGCCAGCCCTCGTTGTAAAATATAGCTTTATCCTCAAGCAACAGAGGGTGAAACACCGCATCGAGATATACGTCCGTAAGGTTGAAAAAGTCCTTTTCGTTACGGGACGACACGGGATACACGGTTTTATCTTCATAAGTGAGAGCGTTGAGAAACGTGTTAAGCGAGCCTTTAAGCAGCTCGACAAACGGCTCTTTAACGGGGAATTTTTTAGATCCGGAAAGCACCGAGTGTTCTATTATATGAAAAACTCCCGTACTGTCAGATGGCGGAGTCTTAAACGCGATAGCAAAGGTCTTATTTTCATCCTCGCGTTCAAGATAACAAAGCCGCGCTCCGCTCTTTTTATGCTCAAAGCTGTGAAGCGTACCCGACACCTCGCGTATATATTCCTTTGACTTTAATTCAAATCCAAAGCAATCAGCGTTTATATTATTTTCATTCATTTTAAGAATCCTTTGTTTGTAAATTGTAAGCAAAATAATTTTACCACAAAAGCAGACCAAAGTCAACAGCGGTAGCCTGCAATGTTCTTGAAGCGCTAAAACAAAGCTGACACCCTTTTTTTGAGTGTCAGCTAAAATAGAATATCGAATTAAGAAAGAATCAAAACGGCGGGAGTCATAGCACAAAGTGCGGTATTTACTCGAATAACGTTTCCTTCTCTTGTAAATTCAACGTTACGGCGCTCGCCGCACTCGTCGATAATTTCTACACGGCTAACCTCATTCTCCACCCATAAAGGAACGTCGTCTAACCCATCCTGTGAGAGATTAAAGAGCGCCGCCATGATTTCACCGCCCGGAAGATATCCCGCACGCAAATACACTTCTGCATCTTCCGGATAATAGCAGGGCAGCAGACCTGCGTCGTTCATTATTTTTGCAATCTGCACTTTTCTGGTTTCGTTAAGCATGGAGAAGGCGGTGTGATAGCTGAAGGGCATATCCGGAGTACCCGAGAAAACCACAACTCTGCCGCCGAGGCGGTTACAAAACAGGGTAACTCCGGGAAAGAGATTTTTTACCTTTCCCGTCGATGCATCTCTATGTATTACGTACGAGAGAGCCTCGACACCGTTCTCCGCGGGTATAAGCTCGCGCTTTTCGTACTGAGCGGCAAGGCATTTATCTCCTACCATCTCTCCGTTAATGACCTCGCCATACCATTCATTAACTTCTACTCCTATAAGAGATGTAAATCCTCTTGCGCACAGCTTTTCTGCCGCCAAGGACGAGAGCATTACCGTGGAGCTGAGAAAGCACTTGATTTCTTCATCTTCAAAGCGGTCAACCATAAATTCGTCGAGAAACACCGCTCCGCCGCCGTCGTTTGAGAAATAAAGAGGCAGTCCGAGGCGCTCCAGAACGCAACTTGCCCAAGGACAGAGCTCGTATCCGTAGCCACCCTTTACAAATTGGTAAACCTGCTTTTTACTTAACGGTATTCTGCAGCCAAAAGGCTTTAGAGCCGCTGCGTACTCTGTCATTTTTTCGTAGAATTTTGAATATTTTTTAAGCTTTTCGCGGTACGCTTTGCCCGATAGGGGCTCGAAGCAGCTAAGCCTTGTAATCCAGTGCTTAGCTCCCGTTGCGCCCTCAAGTATAGAGGCGGTAAAATGAGAGTGGAGAAGGGCAGCAGAGGTAGAATATCTGTTCTGCGGACAGGTGTCTGTTTCCGCAAGGAAAACATCTACCTTGTGCTTTGTCGTTTCCTTTAGAATTGCCGCGCGGTATATATTGTGAGTAAAGAATCTGGCACCGCCGTGCGCTTGAGAATTAGCGTACGGACCGCCGTTGAGTCTGATTATTTTCGGATTTCCCTCGCCCGCAAAGGCCTCGGCTGTAAGGTCGGAAAACTCGCAGAAGGTTGTAGTGTAAATTCCCGAAACTATTCCTTGTATTTTTGGGTCAACGTCGTCAAGCCCCTGCCTCATCGCCTTCACACAGTCAACCAGACCGTCGCGTTGAACTCCTACGTATATGTCTGTATAATATTTATCTTCATCAGAGTCGCCTTGCGTATGACGGAAAAGCTCCTCTCTGGTCATATCAGTGCCTGCTCTTTTATTAAATTCTGCCATGTGGTATTTGCAGACGCATCCCTTGGTCTGCTTGTATAACAGTCCGACGTCGTCGTCGATCATTACCATTGACGGACTATGCTTTGCAAGAGTTCTGAACTGTCCTCTTATATATTCTCTGAAGCTTGGATCCATAGGACAGCAGGTCACGACTCTCTCCTCGCCCGTAACAAGATTTACTGAAGGCTGGAATGGATAAGGCTCATAAGGAATAACGCTGTGTCCGAGAGTAGCTTGAACCAGCACGCCGTGCTTTGCACCGGATTTGTCCAATCGCTCGCGGAAAAGGTCGTAGCTTTGGCATTGATGCTCCGCTTTATCTGCCGGCGGAGTACCCTCGGGATTAAATTTCATCATAAACATAGCGTGGGTGCTTACACCGCTCTTTTGCTGTGCGATTATATCATCGCACAAAGCATCTAAATTCTGAACGTCAAGCGGCATTATAGAAAGGTTAAGCATGCTTTTTCCTCCTTTTTTTATAACGGCTTTATTATAACACATCACTGCACAAATTGCAATATTTTTACTATTTTTTCGAAAAAATATTTAATAAAATATTCAAAGCGACTGTCTTTTCTTCATTTTTTGCCAATTTATGAAGCCGTAGATATCATTGAACAAAAACGCAACAAAGCACACAACCACAGAGATGTAACGCATATCAGTAAACGACGCGAGAGTCCATAATATAATCAGCACAACGTCGTTTGAAGCATAAGCCAGGGCAAAAAACGGACTTCTTCTGAATGTAAGATAAACCGCAATAAAGCTTGTTGTGACCGAGACGGTGCTTGGAAAAATGTTTGCAGTTTTGAAAAAATCCAAAATGAAATAAAAAACAAAAGTCACAACAGCGGTTAAAATCCACATAAAAGCATGCTCCTTGCCGCTAATACTGTTTACCGCAACCTCCGACCTATTACCGTTATAAGGATTTTTAAGCCAAGTCGGATCGTAGCCATGTCGTTCTGTGAGCCAAGGAGTTGTGGGCTTGGATTGTCTTCCTAAGACCGATTGGCCTCCGACTTTGAATGTAAGATAAACCGCAATAAAGCTTGTTGTGACCGAGACGGTGCTTGGAAAAATGTTTGCAGTTTTGAAAAAATCCAA
>JAZOAA010000014.1:0-15507 GCA_045595265.1 Eubacteriales bacterium | reverse complement strand
AACTCCTTGGCTCACAGAACGACATGGCTACGATCCGACTTTGGGGGTCATAATTGTGGAGATCACGGCTGCGGCACGCACAACTGCGGCGGACATAGTGGCCATTAAATAAACAAGTCGTCAAGACAATGCACAATTGCTACTTTCGGTAGTTCATTGTATAAACGAGTGTGTTATTACACAAAAAAACTCAATTGCCCATTCGGGTGATTGAGTTTTTTCTTTTTGGTTGTCGGGGATTTTGTGGGATTTTGAACCTCAAGAGCTACGCTCTATGACCCGAGCACTCGAGTACAAGCGCAGAGTGCGTCGGGGTCTATGTCCGCCATCGCAATGGCGGCATACTGCGAAGCAGATAACCCTATTCTTTTTTCAAATCCCATCTCCCATAGTCAAACGAAAGATAGCGCTTTATTGACAATTGTACGATTTCTTGATATAATGAACAAGAAAGGCGGTGTTAAAATGGGTATACTCTATGATAATTTCAAAGAATTGAAGAAGCAAGCCCCAAAAGATTGGTTTATGGATAAAATGGGGATTGTTAAATTCGAATTAAACGGCAAAAATTACGAAATATTTTTCCCTCGGAAAAGAGCAAACAAATATTCTATTATTCACTGCAAAAACAATACGATAGAGTGGGAGCAGTTTCCCGTTCTGCCGCGTATTGCAGGTAGGCGGTATGGAATACGCGAACCTGTTGTCAGCATTGCACCTACAAAGGAATCAATCAAAATCGTAGTTATACTTGGTAAGCCAAACTGCATCACGGGTCTTGATGAAGGAAATTTTCGCTCTGCGCACAAGTACGATGAAGCTTATATTAACGTAATGTCGGAAGCTCGTTTTAAGGAAATATGACATGGGAAGCTGTTTTTTTAGATAAAAACTCGGAACGCTGCTTGGTGTACCGAGTTTTTTCTTTTTTGTTATGAGGTTTTATGGGGTTGACAGCATGCAAAAAAAGGAGTATAATCTTGGGTGCGGCTCTTCCGGGCTACCATTATTATAAGGAAAGACGGATAAAAATGTACGGACTTGGCACAATTATCAACTCGCTTGCCATTGTGGTTGGCGGACTTCTCGGATTGCTTTTCGGGCGCTTTATAGGACAGCGACACCGCGATGCCTTATGTAAGGCGTGTGGGCTGGCGGTTATATTTATCGGTGCGGCGGGCGCTTTCAAAGGAATGTTCTCCGTGGTTGACGGTGACATCGTTTACGGTGGGGATTTTTTGATTATAGGTTGTCTTGCTCTCGGTGCGCTGATTGGCGAAGTGATTAATATTGAGGGAGCGTTTGAAAATTTTGGTTTATGGTTAAAAAAGAAAACTCATAGCACGAAAGACGGCAACTTTATCGAGGGGTTTGTCAATGCATCGTTTACTGTGTGCATAGGAGCTATGGCTATCGTCGGCTCGATAAACGACGGATTATACGGTGACTGTACCATATTAGTAACGAAATCCATTCTTGACTTTATCATTGTTATGGTGATGGCGGCCTCTTTTGGTAAAGGGCCTATATTTTCAGCAATTCCGGTGGCGATTCTGCAAGGAGGAGTAACTGCTCTTTCGGTACTCATAAAGCCGATTATGACAGAAACTGCTCTGCGTTACCTTTCGGTTGTCGGAAATATTCTGATTTTCTGTGTTGGAATTAATCTTGTGTTTGGCAAAAAAATCAAGGTGGCTAACCTCCTCCCCTCCCTCATTCTAGCTGTCGCATGCGCATTTATTCCGATAAAATTCATCTAAATATATACACAAAAGTGAACGTTTATAATTGACAAGATATGCCGATTATGATATAATCATTATCAAATTGAGTAAAGGAGCATTTATATGAAAAACATTATGATTTTCGGTGACAGCTATTCAACCTTTAAGGGATATATTCCCGAGGGTTATGCAATATATTACGACGGTGTAAACGGCACCGACCTTAAGGACGTGTCGCAAACTTGGTGGAACATTTTCGTTAAAGAGCAGGGTGTAAACCTTGTGCTTAACGATTCCTGGTCCGGCTCTACCGTGTGCTACACCGGCAGACAAAGCCCGGAGTACGGCTACCGCTCCTCGTTTGTTAACAGAATGCATCTTTTATTAAAGGAGAATTTCTTTAAGGAAAAGGAGATAGACACCGTATTTATCTTCGGCGGCACGAACGACTCCTGGCTTGACACAACGCCCAAGGGCGAGGTGCAGCTTGATAACTTTAAGGAAGATGACCTTTACTCCACCCTGCCCGCTATATGCTATATGTCAAAGAAAATGAGAGAAGAGCTGCCCTGCGGTAACGTTGTATTCATTATCAACACGGGGCTTGACGAAAGAATATCCTCGGCGATAAAGACGGCATCCGAGCACTTTGGCACGCGCTATATTGAGCTTTCGGACATTGACAAAATGTCGGGTCACCCCACCGTAAAAGGAATGGCTCAAATAGCCGAGCAGGTTTCAAAATATATCGAAAAGAACAATATTTAACAACTTATGTTTACAAAAAGCGCGTTCAGCTTAATTCTGAACGCGCTTTTTGTATTATGTTTTACGGATTGCACAACGTGCAAGAAGAATAACCGCGATTTATAAGCTCTTCCCTGGTCTCCTCGGTTTCTATACGGTTCTCGGGGTTGATGCTGCTAACGTGGCTGCAATTAGGATAATGGAACTTACCTGAATTTTTACTAAGTACATAATATCCGTACTCTTGACCGTCGTTATCATCTTCTGTGATGCTGTCAAGATGAACCTTTACGATAATTTCTTCGCTGATTCTTTCTCCGCCTTTTGAAACTATGTAAAAGGTGGTCTGACCGACGGCGGCGCCCGCGATTTTATATCTCAAATATGAAACTGTGGCGCCTACGTACTCAATCGTCGCAACATTGGTATCAAAGACGAATATCTTCAGATCATCTTGAGTATATATTTGATCACCAAATGTTCTGATATAAATATCTCTGGTTTTACCTGCGAGAATATTTATTTCATTTGAAAGTGATTCTGTTACAAGAACGTTGGCTGCTCCTGCCTTCTCGACCTTCACCTTTAAGATTTCACTGCTGATGCTCGAACCTCGCACTCTGAGCGAGAGATCTGCCGTTCCCTCCGCAAGAGCTGTTACGGTATAGTAAAAATGACGCTCGGACGAATAGTTGTACTCCGCCTTGATTATGCCGTAGCCGTTCGACGCTATTTCAAGCTCGCTTGCCAGAATCGGTTCATCGCTATCAAGCTCGAAGCATACCGACTGACTTTCGCCCACCTTAAGAGTGAGTGAAGGATTTTCGCCGTAGGAAAGAGATATGGTCGTGCCGGACGGGGTTTTGTTAGAGGAAGATTGGTTTGATGAGCCGCCAATGTTGGTTTGGTCTGTGGAGTTGTCGCAAGATGCCAAAGCCGTACACATTGTAATTAAAAGAATAATACTCAAAAATTTTCTGAACATAGTAAACTCCATTCTGCCGCCATTGGCGACCGCACAAAACATAAGTGAATTTTCGGCATCGTGCTTTGCACGACGATTTGAAACAAGGCTCTAAATCGCGAAAATTCGGGCGTGAAATTTGCAAATCGCATGAGAAATGCTACAAAGCTTTCACGCTATCCTTCTCAAAATTCTTTCGTTTTGTTTTGGGTTAATTTATAGATGATTTTAGTTAATTTTTAGAGGTATTCATGCCCTTTCTGGTGAGAGAAATTCTGCATTTTTTAGTATCAACGTCCTTTATTTTAACTTCGATAACGTCGCCTGTTTTAAGAAGCTCGGAGGGGTGCTTGATGTACTTATCACTCATCTCGGAGATGTGGAGAAGTCCGTCATGGTGAACACCGATGTCAACGAAGCAACCGAAATCTACAACGTTACGTACAGTACCCTTAAGCTGCATATCGGGCTTCAAGTCGTTTATATCAAGAACGTCAGTAGAGAGAACGGGAGCGGGAGCGTCGTCACGGATATCGCGTCCTGGCTTCTCAAGCTCGGAGATAATGTCCTCGAGTGTAGGCTCACCGCAGCCAAGCTCGCGGGCAAGCTTGGAAATACCGTACTTCTCTGCCTTAAATCTAAGGAGAGAGAGGTTATTGCTTCTGACGTCTGCGGTTGTAAAATCAAATCTCTTAAGAAGGTCCTCTGCAATAGCGTACGACTCGGGGTGAACGCCAGTTGCGTCAAACACTTCCTTTCCGTCGTGGATACGGAGGAAGCCTGCGCACTGGGTAAACGCCTTATCGCCGAGCTTCGGAACCTTAAGAATCTGCGCGCGGGTCTTGAACTCGCCATTCTCTTCTCTGTACTTAACGATATTCTTCGCAACGGTGGTATTGATACCCGAAACGTAGGAAAGAAGCGAATATGATGCGGTGTTGATATCAACGCCTACACCGTTTACACAACCCTCAACAACGCCGCCGAGAGCCTCGGTAAGACGAGCCTGCTTCATATCGTGCTGATACTGACCTACGCCAATTGCCTTAGGCTCGATTTTAACAAGCTCGGCAAGGGGGTCCTGAATACGTCTTGCGATAGAGATAGCGGAACGCTGCATAACGTCGAAGTCGGGGAACTCCTCCGTTGCAACCTTCGATGCCGAGTAAACGGAAGCGCCTGCCTCGGAAACTATAGTGTACTTAACCGTCTTGGGGCATGAGGGGTCGCGAAGAGTGTTTGCGATAAACTGCTCGGACTCGCGGGAGGCTGTGCCGTTACCTATCGCGATAACGTCAACGTTATGCTTATTTACAAGGCGGAGAACGGTTGCCTTTGAGCGCTCGATATCCTCTCTGGGCTTTACGGGATAGATAACCGCGGTGTCAAGCACCTTACCTGTTTTATCAACAACGGCAAGCTTACAGCCGTGAGCGTAACCGGGGTCGTAGCCGAGAACGGTCTTACCCTTAAGGGGTGCTGCAAGAAGAAGGTTACGAAGGTTCTCGGAGAACACCTTCAAAGCACCCTCGCAAGCATCGTCAAAGAGCGTGGTTCTAACCTCCCTCTCAATAGCGGGGAACAAGAGGCGGTCGTATGCATCGGTTATGGTTGCCATAAGTCTGGGAAGTGCGGGGGACTGCTTGTTTGTAATAACCCTTGATACTATCTGTGCGATTCCGTCATCTGCGTTAAGGGTTACCGCTACCTTAAGGAACTCCTCCTTCTCACCTCTGTTGATAGCGAGGACTCTGTGACCTTTAAGCTTCTTTATCGGCTCGGAGAAGTCGTAGTAATTTTCGTATACGGAGGTTTCCTCGGTGGTTCCCTTTGCGGTCATGGAGCCGTTCTTCATAGTAAATTCACGAAGAAGCTTTCTGATTTCGGCATTGTTTGAGATATCCTCGGCGATAATATCGGACGCACCCGCAAGAGCTGCCTCTGCATCGGGAACTGCCTTGTCCTTCTCGTCGGAAATGACGATAAACTGCTCGGCATACACTTCGATAGCGGGGTCATATACATCTCTCTGCTCGAGAATGTAGTTCGCAAGCGGCTCAAGTCCCTTGTCTCTTGCAACAGATGCACGAGTCTTTCTCTTCGGTCTGAAGGGAAGATATATATCCTCAAGCTCTACGAGCGTTTTAGCATTATTAAGCGCGAAGGTGATTTCGGGAGTGAGCTTTTCCTGTGCTTCGATAAGAGAGGAAATCTCCGCTCTTCTCTCGTCCATCTTGCGAAGATAGTTGAGTCTGTCGTTAAGGTCACGAAGAGTTGCGTCGTCAAGTCCGCCTGTTACTTCCTTGCGGTATCTTGAAATGAAGGGAATAGTGTTTCCCTCGTCGATAAGAGCTACGGTTTCCTTCACCTGCTCTTCCTTGATTTTGAACTCCTCGGCTAAAGTCTTTAAGATGTCCATTATGTTCTCCATTCTGCCGCAATAGCGGCTTTACAAATTATTACTTATTAATATTTTCGAGGATGGATATTTCCTCTTCTGTAAGATATCGCCACTCACCGCGCGAAAGAGTGCGGTCAAGGGCAATGGTAGCAAAGCTTATGCGCTCTAACGTAACTACCCTGTTACCCGTAGAGGCTATCATACGCTTTATCTGATGATATTTTCCCTCGGTAAGAGTTATCTCGCCCGAAAGCCTGTCCGCATCAAGCACAAGCTCGGCACTTTTACACTCGTAGCCGTCGGCAAGAGTTATGCCGGACTTAAATTTCTCCTCGGCGCCTATGGCGAGCGGCTCTGCCGACGTGAAATAATAAACCTTTGACACGTGCCTTTTCGGTGAAAGAAGCGAGTGGGCAAGAGGTCCGTTGTTCGTAAGTATCATAAGCCCCGTCGTGTCTTTATCAAGCCTTCCGACAGGAAAAAGCTCCCGGCGTCTTAGCTCCTCGGGTAAAAGCTCTGTTACGTAAGGCAGGCTCTTATCATCTGTTGCGCTTACGTAGCCCTCGGGCTTATTTAACATAACGTAGGTATATTTACGGTAGGTTATTTCCCTGCCGCAATACACGACCGTGGATACAAGCGGGTCAACGTGCTTTGATACGTCGCGCACCACGGCTCCGTCAACCGTTATCTGCCCTGCTCTTGCGGCTCTTGCAGACTCACGTCTGGTGGCAATTCCCGCATCGGAAATCAACTTATCTATACGCATATAAAAGCCGCCTTTCACACGTTCTGCAAAAAAATACACATTTTGTATTATACCATATTCGAAATATTTTGTAAAGGGCAAACTTTAACTTTTTTATCTAAAAACAAAAACTCGTTACTAAAACGAGTTTTTGTTTTTTTACTTTATTTCATTTATATATGTAAGAAGGTCGGCAAACGTGCCTTGCCTGTACGGAGTGATATCAACGCCCTTCATATTAACGAGATATTCGGGAAGGAGAAAGACCTTCATACCGACGGTTTCGGCAATCATATCGTCGCTCGGGTCATTACCTACCATAAGGCACTCCGACGGCTCAAGCCCCAGTGTGCTGGCTATGCCGAGATAATACTCGGGGGCCGGCTTTGCATAACGGGAGTTAGAATAATTCGTATAAAGCTCGAAATCAGAGGGAGCAAGTCCTGCCCATCTTATACGGCTCTCTACGGCTATCGCGGGAAAAACGGGATTTGTCGCAAGAATCGTGCGAAGTCCCATGGCGGATACGGCTCTGACACAATCTGCTGCCTCTGCCATCTTGCCGCACATATTCTCAAGGCTCTGGAACTCATTGTTATAAAAGTCCATAAAAAGCTCTTCTTTTACTCTTGCTTTCTCACCGTAGAGCGACTCAAATGCTGACCAGAACACATTCTCGTTAGTATCCTCGCCCTTGTTTTTCATCATCGCGCCAACACCGTAAAGAAGCGCCTTTGAAAACCTATCGGGGTCAAAGCCGCGCTTTGCCATTCCTTCGGTTAAAGAGTAAAAATATCCCTTTATAAATTTTTCCTGATCCATTGGCAAAAGAGTGCCGTCAAGATCAAAAAGAACCGCCTTGATGCTCATAAAAATCCTCCATTAATTAAAACAAGTATATTTTACCACATTAATGTGAACAAATCAACAAGCAAATCATTTTTAGAGCATAAAAACCTCTATCATAAGAGACAGAGGTTTTTTGATATTATTTTCTTGCTGCTGTGAGGAAAATTTCAAAATCATCGGTGGAAAATACGGGAATGGTTTCCTTCGAGAGCGTCATGCTTCTGACGACGTATTCTGCGGCTCCGATAGCAAGAATGGTCGCGTTTACATCTCCCTCAAAGCTGCCCGCCTTCGCAACGGGCATACCCTGGCTTGTTGAAGAGGAATATTTCTCGGTATAGGAGAAGGAGAAGTCGGGCTTTCTGAATTTGCGAAGAGTTGCAGTCGTTTCACGGATATATCCCGCGAAAGTGCTGCTATGCTGCTCGTAGAGCCTTGCAATATCTGCCTTTTCCTCCGGTGTGCCGTACTCTGCCGTGAGGTTTACCACCTTGGCAAGAGCGTTCCAGATGCCTGTTATTATCGAAATGTCGCCGTCTTTTATATTTTTCAGAGAGGATATTATATATTCGGTTATCTTCGTGGCGTTGGGTATGGGTGTTTTCATAGCGGAATAAATATAAACGATTCCGCTTACGCCCTTGACGCGCTTTACTTCATCTGCTCCTTCGCCCCAAAGACCGCTCTCCTTATCTTGAAGTCCCTCGATAAATTTGAGCATTACGTCGCCGAGTCCCGCATCTCTTATCTGGTCAAACTGCGAGGCTAGGGCATGGACGGTTACTCTTATCTTACCAGTCCAATCAAACGATTTCATATATTCGATAAAGGCTTCCTCGCTCCTCAAATAATCAGCGGGCGAGCCTTCGGCGTTTTTCTTTTCCTTCAGTCTAGCGTAGGCTGTTTCATACGGAAGTTTGAAGTCAAGCCCCTCGGCAAGCTCTGTCGCCCAGCGCAAGTCTCTGCCGCGTCGCCACGGCTTCTTGTCTGCCATGTCCTTGGACCATTGGGGATTGTAGAAATAACCGCTCTCGGAATCCTCGCACGAGCAGATGAAGTATGCCATTCTCTTACGCATCCATTCGGGAACGTCGTTGTAGGAGGATATCGCGCCCGAAATCTCAAGCACGCCAATCGCCTGACCCGTGGACTCTATATCGGGCAAAAACTCGTCGGAATCTCTTGCGGAATTTGAGTAATAAAATCCGCCTATCTCCGAGTCGAAAAGACCGCCAAGCCAAGAGAGCATATTCGCATCATAGAGGGAATAAAGTTCCTTTATCGCTGACAGTATTTTGCTGTTTTCTTCTCCGAAAGAAAGCCTCGTTTCGAGTTTTTTCCATTTGCTCAGGATCTGTTTTGCTGTCATTCCTATTTTTCAGCCTTTCGTTTTTTGGTAAGCGACCGCCCGCAAGAGCGGCCGCTTGATTTTTACTTCAAATTATTTGCCGGAGTTATTATTCTGCTACGTAGTCCTTCGAGATAACGCCTACGAACATATTGTCAAAGTATGTTTCATTAGGACGGAATCTTTCCTGCCAGTCAAGTCTTACACTCTTCGCAAGAGAAGGAAGGTTAAATTCGGTGGTGTTTTTCGAGTTTGTACTGAATGTCCACGATGCCACAAATTCACCGTCTATATAAACCTTTACTTTATTGCTGTCATAGAATTCTACACAAACGTTATACCATGTGTTAAACTGAAGATCCTTTTTATCGTTAAAGGTCCAATAAGTACCGCCTACTTGATTTGTGTTCTCCACTACATTTCCGCTATTATCTTTAACATAAGTGTTAAAGTTTGCAATTGTGCTGGTTCCGTTCCAACCGCCTGTGCTTGTCATGTCACTCAATACTGTCACTACAATTCCTGAGGTGTTAGCAATACCCGTTGTTTCGTTGATTTCATCGGTGGTGGTATTTCCCGTGGTTTCATCCAAACCGTCTGTATAGAACGCCTGACCGGAAACATATATATCGGTTTCTACTACAAGGCAGTTACCTGCGCCGTTAGCCTTATCAACAACAGGAACCCAAACTCTGGATTTACCGGTTTCGGTTACACCGTCTTTACCGATATTAAGAACTTTGCCGCGTCCCTCTAAATCAACGAACGAATAATGACCCACAGTCGCGGTGGAAGCCGAGGTGTTAGTAATCAGCGAGGTATCGCCAATAGCAGTTACGTTATCAAAGCTAAGAACGGAATCACCTATATCGTTAAAGTACTTACCGGGAGTAAGTCCCTCTGCCCAGCCGGGAACGATAACGGTGTTGCCTGCTACGGTAACGGTAGCGGAGCCGTCGGTGATTTCTGCGGTTTCGGTAGATACAAGGTTGCCGTTTGTGTCATAGGTATAAACCTTCCAAGATGCCTCGGTGTTACCTGCGCTCTGTGTAAGGGTGAGGGTATCGTCTTTTTCAACGTAAGAGCCTGCAAGTCCGCCGTTGAACGTACCGCCCTGGATAGATGCGTAAGCATACTCCTTCGCAAGTCTTTCGGGATTTGCTACGGGAGAGTTAGTGCTATTATCCCAGTTTACGAGAAGGTCCTGTGCTTTTGAACCAATATCGAGAATGGAGAGATAGAACTGCTTCTGGCGGTATGCCTTTGTGGTAGAGTCATTCTCAAGAATGGTGAAGTCTTCGTAAAGACGCTCAAATGCATAGTCCTTTACGCCATACTCTACGTGAGTGGTCAAACCGTTTGAGGTAAGGTAAACGTGCCAGGTGTCTGCGATATCAGCAGCTTCAACGCCTTCGTTAGTCTGAATCATAACGATCTCGTCGTTGTTGCCGTCGCCGTCAAGGTCGATGTTCTGGTCATTTCTGAGAACGTCAGCCTTGTTTACTGTGAAGGACTCGATGAGGGCGTCTGCCGCATTCTCTGCGTCCTTGGTTACGGTGTTATAAGCCTCAACCGTTATCGTGTCACCGCAGCTTGCGGGGTCGAGCGCGAACATAAGGCAGAAGTTACCGTTTGATTTTACGTTTTTCTTTAATACTACGGGAGCTGTGGGCTCTGTTGTTTCAGCGCTTACGGAAAAGCCGATAGCTGCGCCGAGCACGAGAGCCAGCGAAAGTACAAGTGTGATGATTTTTACGCTGTTTTTCATTTTTTTGTTATCCTTTCAAAAATAGTTTTTTTGGTTTTTTATTAAATTTCGAATTTGCGCTGTGTGGATTAAGTCCAGCCGTCGCTGTCCCACGAACCCGTGGGTTTGTATTCGGGCTCACCCGAGGTCGTAATAATGTCCGTCTCGGCAAAGCGCAGAACCTCAAGCTTTACGCTCTCGTACGGATGCTTGCCGTCTAGGGTTACCATAAAAATTCTCCTTTCCACGTTTATTTCGCTGAAATGTAAATATATATTTGCTTTTTAATTATTTTCTGATTGCTGCAAGGAATTTCTGAAGTCCTGTGCTATCAAAAGGCGTTACCTTATAATCAATAAGCTCCAGAGCCTTTAGAGAATTGTAAATGACGCCCGTACAGTTGATTAACGTTGCGTTTACGTCGCCCTCCTTAAGCCCGAGAGAAACCCTCTGCGCCTGCGAGGTGCAGGACGAGAACTCGGGGGTGTAGGAATATGAGCCGTCGTCACAGGTGAAGGTTTTTACCTTCTCTGCCGAGGCGCGTATACCCGCGGGGGCGCGGCGGAGCATCTCTGCTACTATCTCGTCAGCGAGCCTGTCATCTCCGAATTTACGGAGATTTTCGATAACGTTCCTTACCGAGTACCATGCGTTATACTGCCAGCAGACCGTTTCAACCCTTGTGGGAAGAGTTATACAGTCCATGGCGAACATGGCAACCTTTTCGGGATTTGGGATAGGGTGGTTTTTATACACAGCGCCTATTTTAAGTATCGCGTTGACCGCGTCGTATCCGCTCTGCTTACCCCACGTGCCCGTTTCTTGATTTTGAATACTGTTGATGAAGCTTATCGCCGTTGGCATAAGGCCTGCCGCCTCTATCTGAAGAGCCTGGGCGGATATAAAGTTGCCCGAGGAATACGCCTTATTTTCCCAATCGAGAGAATTTAAGTATGCAAGGAAGGCTTCCTTTGATTTAAGGTGGTCGGGCATTACTGCCATTATTTCTTCCTTTTTATCAGGGTTATCCTCACCTTCCTTAAGTCTGTCGATAGCGGTGGGATATGGGAGCTTGAAGCCGAATTTTTCTTCCATTTCAATAGCCCACATCATATCTCTGCCGCGCCTTGATAGCTTGATATCCTTGCCCCACTGGGGATGGTAGATGTAACCGTCCTCCGCGCTCTGAAGCGAGCAGGTAAAGTCAACAAGCTTCTTTACCATATCTTTTGGTAGCTCGTCATAGCTCTCGAGCATACCCGAGGACATCAGAAAATTAGTTGCCTGATGGGTGGACTCAATGTCGGGGAGGAAATAGTGCTTTACTCCGTCTATCTCGACGTACTCATTATCCCTTGCGGAATTTGAGTAGTAAAATCCGCCTATCTCCGAGTCGTAAAGACCGCCGAGCCAGGTGCATATCCTGTCGGAATGTACCGAGTATAGCTCCTGATATGCCTTCACTATCTCGTCACCGTCGCCGCCGCGGCGCTTCGCCTCCTTGGCAAGAGCGTCCCATTGCTTTTCACGCGTGTTCATTTTATTTTACCTTTCAATAATTACGAGGGGTGGTAGGAGAGGCGCTTTTTTGTAAATAAATATTTACGCCTCGCCCTATTGTGTTACATTTTGCCGGTAATTTCTAATTTCTCATTTGCACAACGTGCATCACGTCCAGCCGTCGATATCGTGCTCTGGTGCGTTGTCGGGAACGGTGGGAATAGCTCCTACGTTATCAAAGCTTCCGGGATTTCCCTCTTCGGTGCTGCCGCCTGCGGTATCGTCACCGCCTTCTGTGTTATCACCGCTTCCACCCGTGTTATCGCCGCCCTCGGTGTTTCCGCCGTCTCCGGTGTTTCCACCATCTCCGGTGTTTCCGCCTTCGTTACCACCGCTGCCGCCTTCATTGCCGTCACCGCCCTCGTTATCTCCCGGAGGGTCTTCCGTTTCGGGAATTTCGGTCGGGGTATCGGTGTAATAGAAGCTGAAATCATCTACAAGAACGCCCGCGGTGGTGGAATTACCCGTATAGAGTATCACCCGCTTAACGTCCTGCACCGCCATAGGCTCATCGAGCACCATACGCGTACTGCTGCCAACGTATTCGCCGTTGACAAACATATTTACCTTCATCACACCGTCGATTACGGTGTATTCGATGCGGAGCTTGAAGAGCGCGCCTGTAATTACAGGCCATTCACCGCTGTACGTTCCGCCCGACTTGTACCAGTCGCTTGCCGTCATTGCCTTGTCCTTATTAAAGTAGACGTTTATTCTCCACGCTTCCGTATCACCTTCGCTTCTGAAGAAGAACTGAATTGAGGGATCCTTAATATCTGCTTTAAGATCGAGCATTAACATGGTTTCCATAACCGTGGCGGTTGCGCCCTCTGCGTTTGTTTCATCAATTGCAAAGCTGACGCTGTCGTTACCGCCGTTTGCGGTATAGAGATAGAACATTCTAGTCGCCTCGCCGTCCTTCATAAGAGCCTTTACCGCCGCTTTCGCACCGTAGGAGCGAAGGGTTACGGTAAGATTATTCGGAAGTGCGCCGTAGCTTGCGTTCTCAAAGGTAGTGGGCGAGGTCACGCTCGGTGCAGTCTTATCCGTAAGAGCCACCGCCTTATAAAGAACTATCGAATTTTCAGCATACAGATCGGTAAGGCGCATCGTAAGACCGTTTGCCTCCGTCTGCTTTATGCTGACTATCTCGGGAATAAGAGAATCTCTGTCGTAGAGATATGTCATGAGAGTCGCGCCGACGGGCTTGCCGTCTATCATAACGTTTAGCACGTTGCTCTTATGGAAGTAATCAAGAGAGAGGGTAAACTTCTTTTTATCAAGCTCATACGAGCCGATAAGCTCCGCGCGTCCTTTAACGTTACGCTCGTAAATCTTAACCTCGCTCGCTGTAACCACAAGGTCAAAGCACATAATCTCCTTGCCGTACGTGTCGGCAAGAACTACCGTATACGTAGCTGCACCTTCACTGACAAGCTCCATCGTAACGGATAGAGACGTCGCGGTGATTATATCGCCTCTCTTGGATACGGGAATCTTCAGACTGTGATTTCCGGAAGAAAGCTCAAGTCCGAGTCCGTCCTTGTTATAAACCGCACCGTTTACCGTCACGGCAATATCGGGTGAGGTTAAGGGATAGTCAACCCTGGGAACACCGGGGTCTGCTTCTTTACTGAAGTTGATAACGTTCTTCTCTATAAGAAGATTATCTATCATTACGTCACAGCCAACCTTCTTGGCGCCTGTTATAGTAACGTATCTCGGAGTGTATTTATCTCCGTTCTTACATATAGAGTCGCTCATTGCATCGCACTTACCCTTTATCTGCGCGCTTACGTCATTTACGTAAATGAGGGTTGCGTGCTCGCGCTCAAAGTACTCAAGGCGAAGCTTAAACGCGCCATCTACAAGCTTGATATCCGTGCGTGCAACCGCAGATGCCGCAACTCCGTCAGGCGCATCAACTATGCGCGCCCACTTTTCACCGTTTTGCTCATATATTTCAACCTCGAAGCAAACGGCAACCTTCGTTCCATCGGGATTTTGGCTAAAGGATACCTGAAGGACAGAGCCTGTTACCGCATCGGATACGGATATATCCGCCTCAAAGACGGTGCATCTGGCAACTCCCGTTCTAATGTTAAGAGGAGAACGGAGTACAGTAGGCTTATCAACCTTACTGTCGTTTATTTTCGCTCCGCTGATGTGAAGAACACCGTTTTCACCAACCGTCTGCTGCGATATCGCTCCGCTATTTACGCTTACGGTAAAGTCCTCGGGAATTACGCTCTCCTCGAAGTCGTATATCTTTTCATCCGTTTCCGGAGGGTCTATACATATAGGAGGCAGAGGATCGCGCGAAGAGGGTGCCTTATACGCTGTGGCGGTCTTATAACACGCAACGTTATCTATGTAATAGGTTGCGCCTACTGTGCTCTGCGCAACGAAATTCGTATAATCCATAGAGTCAGCGGGGGTTCCGACGCCGTTAAGCTTCGCACCGCTTCTGTCAAAGTAATTGTCGGTTATGGCAATAAGCTTTTCGTTATAATACACTTTAATGCGCACGGTATCGTGGTCGCCTAAGTAATATTCTATCTTAAGGTTAAACCACTCGCCAAGCGTTGCCGTAACGGGAAGATCGTCCTGCTTTGCCGTTGACCAGCTGGTAGAGGAGGACTCAACGAGCCTTACCGTACCATCTCTGTCAACCGTGATGTTTATCATATATACCGCGGGCTGCATAAGAACCTGCATTACGGTAATGCCGTCCTGGGTGATATTCTCCGCGGACTCTATCATAATGTCACTCTCAAATACGAAGCAGCTTGAAGTAAGAGAGCCTGTCTGGCAGAGGACCTTGATATTGTCGCTGCTCTTATCGGAGTCGGTTATTACTCTGACCGCTTTGTCACCGTAGTTTCCGCCGGGGCGGTCAACTACCTGTATCGTGCCCTTTTGCACCGTTGCGTCTACGCTTGTAGGCACCTGACCTGTGGTTTCCTCGTCAAAGGTCGCATAATCTATCGGGATATCCGTGCTGTCCTTGATTATAGGACCGAGGTCCTCGAGCATCGCGATGAAGCGGTAATAATCGCTCTTGGTGTAATAGCTTGGAGCAATATCACTGATTCCAAGAGCCGCAAGACAATTGAGTATCGTACCGCCCGTGGAAATTACCGTAGAGTTTACGTCACCGTCCTCAGAACCCGGAATACCGACTCTCAGTCCCTGGCTTGTCAGACAGTTTGCTCCCTCCTCAAAGGAGAACGAGCCGTCCTTCTTCTTAAACTGGAGCTGCTTTTCGGCAGATACCCTGATTGCCTCGGGTGCCATCTCAAGCAGGCGCAGACGAACCTCGCGCGCATACTCCTTATCGGCTTCGCTTCCGTAAGTGTTTATGTTGTCAAAGAGCTTATCAAGCGACATCCATATGTTGTAAACGTAACATACCGTCA
>JAZOAA010000013.1:0-14268 GCA_045595265.1 Eubacteriales bacterium | reverse complement strand
CATGGAGATCTCATTGGACAGACCCCATACCACGATGGAGGGGTGGTTGTAATTCTGGGTGATCAGCTCCTTCATCTGGCTGATGGTGTTCTCACGACCGGTGGGCATATGCTGGGAAATGTAGGGGATCTCTGCCCAGATGACCAGACCGCGCTCGTCACACAGGTCGTAGAAGAACTGGTCGTGCTGATAGTGAGCAAGACGAATGGTGGTTGCGCCAACCTCACAAATGAGGTCCATATCCTCGGTATGATGCTCGGGAAGAAGAGCGTTACCAATGCCCCATCTATCCTGATGGCGCGAAACACCGCGAAGAGGATATTCCTCGCCGTTAAGGATAAATCCGCGCTCGGGATTTATCTCAAAGGTACGGCAGCCAAACCGTGTGCAAACGTTATCAAGCACCTCGTCACCCGAAACTATTTCTGCCTCGCAACAGTAGAGATACGGGTCTTTGAGTCCGTTCCAAAGGCGAACGTTCTTGATCTCAAACGAAGCCTTTGTATCCGTGGACTCCGCAGACATGAGAGCGTTTTCTTCCTTATCATAAATAGTATATACGATTTTCTGTCCGTCCTTAAGGTTCTTTACATAAACCTCGACGTCAACCTTGGCATCCTTGCCGTTTACGGTAGGTGTAACCGCTATACCGGGGCCGCCGTAATACTCAAGGTCAAAGTGACTCTCGTTTACGCAAACGATATTTACGTCTCTGTAAAGACCGCCGTAGAAGGTAAAGTCTGCAACCTGGGGATAAACTCTGTCGTTTGCAGAGTTGTCAACAGCGATAACGAAGAGATTCTCTCTCTCGAGAGCATCGGTGATATCCACTCTCCAAGTGGAGTATCCGCCGTCGTGGTGAGCGAGATTTTTACCGTTCAGATATACGTCGGCAGAGGAGTTTGCACCGTTTATCTCAAGGTAATATTTATCAGCCTCGGGAAGATCCATTTTGTCAAGCGCCTTTGCATAGTAAGCGATACCTCTGTAATAATCGTTGCCGCCGTCCTGACCATCAATAGCGTTCCAGGAGTGAGGAAGATTTACAAAATTCCACTTGGACGATACCTCGGTGGGTACAGCCGTCGCTTCCTTTGAGAACGCCCATTTAGCGTTAAAGTTATATACTGTTCTCATTTATGTTTCCTTTCGTTTTTGTGTATTATAGACACACTCGTCTTCTAAAATACGGCGCCCGACGCAAAATGTAAGTCGGACGCCGTAAAAAGTCGCTTAATATTGAAATTACGCTTCCTCTACTACGGGAGCTTCTGTCGCATGACGGGCAGCGAGTTCCTCATTCATAGTATTAAGGGTCTTCTTGTCAAGGTTGTAGATAAGAGCAAGACCGACGAACTGCATAACAGCCGCAACAAGGAAGAGAACCGCAACCAAAATTCTAAGGTTGACTGCAACGTCCCAACCAAACCACTCAACGTTGATTGCGCTGAAAGCGCCGTTTGCATCAGGAGTAGCAATGGTGGGATTACCGTTTGCATCGAGATTTGCGTTGTTTACATAGCCGAGGCCATTCATGATAACAAGCGCAACCGCGGGGCCAACGCCTTGCGCAAGCTTTCTGAAGAAGGAGTGAAGCGAATATACCACGCCCTCCTCTCTCTTTCCGGTTTTCCACTCGTTGTAGTCGATAGCATCACCCATCATAGCCCACGAAACAGTGGAGTAAATTCCGAGTCCAAGGCTATATACGAGCTGGCAAACGATGTAAATGATAAGGTCAAGACCCGTATTGTCGGGAGTTATGATAAAGAGACCGAGACCACCGATGATGGAGCAAATAGCTCCGATAACGGAAAGTTCCTTCTTACCATACTTAGTAACCATATTACGCGCCAGAGGGGTAAACACAACGATAGGAATCATAGCAAAGAGCTGAACGATACCCGAAATCTGAGGGTTTTTGAAATAAATCTGGAACACTACGGAAACCGCGGTCGCAGCACCCTGCATACCGATAAACATACCCATAGCAGCAACGGTAGCGCCAACAGCAGGCCTATTCAAGCAGAAGTTCTTAAGAGCCTCAAATACGTTAAACTTGGGTTGCTCCTCATTAAGAGTTACGTCGGTGTCAACGCGAATCTCGGTATTTCTAATCATAAACTGGAAGCAGATAAATCCGAGAACGCCCATTATAAGAGCCGCAACAAACACCATGTATCCGTTAAGAGATCCATCTTCTTTATAAATAATGAAGGGAAGGATAACCATAGGAAGCATATTTCCTACCATAGAACCGATAGAACGCCATGCGGAAAGAGAAGCTCTGTCAGCGGGTTCCTTGGAAATGAGGGAAAGGAGCGAGCCGTATGGAACGTTTGCTATCGTATAGAAGGCATCCCAAACAACGTAACCGGCGATGAAGATTATAAACTTAGCCCAAACGGGAGCCTGTGGGAACGGAAGGAAGCAACATGCTCCTCCTACGATAAGGCCGATAGAACCTACCCATATGTACGTTAGGAATTTATTTCTCTTATACTTGCGCTTGTCTGCATCAATAATAGAACCGATAAGAGGATCGTTGATAGCATCCCACACCTGAACTATTACGAGAAGGAGAGAGTACCACAGACCCATTCCCATAACCTGAGTCCAGAAGAGAGCCATCGTACCCTTGAGCGCAAAGCTCATATTGCAACCAAGGTCGCCTGCGGCATAAGCCACGCTGTCGCGTATGCCGAATTTGCGCTTGCCGTTTTGGTCAAGCTGAATTTCTTTTTTCATTTTTTCGCCTTTCTTTTATTAATAAAATTTGAATAAAATGTTTATTCCGTTATTATTATAACATAGTAATATAATAAATAGAAGGGACAAAATGTCACTTTTGTGACACCGCTGTCCAAATTTTATCTCTCCGTTTTAGGCACTTTGTCTACAAAATTTATATTTTTTTAGCATTTATAGAGAAAATTTCCAAAAATGTTGACCGAGGGAGGTTTTTTTGATAGAATAAAAGAAAAAACGTTACGAGGATTTTATGTATAAGCTTTGTAAAACCGAGGAATCCGCAAAAAGACAAAGAGAAATAGAGCTGGCACTTCTCTCCTTGATGAAATCCCGAAAATACGAGGAAATAACCGTAAGCGAGCTTTGTGATATGAACGGCATACCGAGAAAGGCGTTTTACCGCTATTTTGAAAACAAGGACGGCGCGCTCCACGCGCTTATCGTTCACACCGTAGCCGGCTACGAGGACTCCGCAAAAAAATATAAAAGCTCGCAAAGAACGCTAGAAGGAGATCTTGATAAGTTCTTCAAATTCTGGCAGGAGCAGCGCGAATTTCTCGACGCTCTGAAAAGAAACAACCTTATAGGACTTTTAATACAGTATGCAATCTCTTATTCCGAAACAGAGCGCGAAATACTGAATAAATTTCTCCCCGGCGAGACCGAGCAAATGCAGAGAGCAATTATCAAATTCGCAATTTGCGGTCTTATGTCATCAATGGCAGAGTGGCACGAAGGAGGATTTCAGCAAAAGAGTATTGATATGGCAAGAACAATGTGCAGAATGTTCTCCGAACCGTTATTTCCCAACCTCTCGGCATATTAAGTCTGTTTTTGTACTCTTTTATTTACATTTTACAGCAAAAGTCGGCTTTCAATATGAAAACCGACTTTTTTGTTTTTACTTTTTCGTATCGTTAATATATCCCGACTTTACAAAATCCTTGGCAATAGCAACAAGGCGCTTCATCGGTATAGTAAGTATCTTATCCGGCTTTGTGGCTATGGACATCTGGCGCGCACACTCGGGTATTATCGGAACGGTTTTTACGTCATCATTTCTGTTCATGATTATCAGCTCGGAAAGCATACTGATACCGAGATTATGCTCAACCATTGATATTATCGCAGGGTCGTCAACGTACGTTTGTGTGACGAAGGGTTTTACGCCATGCTCGTTAAAAACGGCGCTGATGTCATCGTCAAATCCAAGACCGGGCATCAAGAATTTAGTTCCGTTGAAGCCGTTTATCAAAAATCCGTCGGGGTCCGTGGGGTAATCCTTTGGCAAAATGGCAAAGAATCTATCAGGAAACAGATTTATCCATTTGAAGTTGTATTTGGGATTTCTGCTACCGAAGCAGATGTCAAATCTGCCCTCGTCAAGCCCGCCGTACAGCTCGGTAAGCGTACCCGTCTGAATGTTTACGGTGACGTCGGGAAATTCCAGAGCAAGCCTCTCGACAACAACCGGCAAAATAGTTCCCGCCATACTTGAGAAAGCGCCTATTCTTATAATGTTATCGCCATACGACTTGACCAAATCTATCTCGGCAAGAAGTGCCTCCTCACAAGCTACAAGCTCGCGTATTTTTGAAATTATTCTCTCTCCTCCTGGAGTGAGCTTTACACCAAAATATCCGCGCACGAGCATGGGAAATCCCAGCTCGTCTTCAAGCGCGTTCATCATATGTGTAAGACCAGATTGGGTATATCCTAATTTCTGCGCCGCAGCCGAAAAGCTTCCGAGGTCAACCGCGGTAAGAAGCGCTTTATATTTAGAAACGTTCATTTAACCACCGTTTTGTAAACCTTTATTTTCCTTTTCACAAGAAATCAGCAATTCACCATTTCTAATTTCTCATTTTTTCATTTCTAATTTAATCAAAGTATCCTTCTCTGTAAAGAAGCTCTGCAATCAGCACGGCTCCGCCCGCAGCGCCACGAAGAGTATTATGCGAAAGACCTACGAACTTGTAGTCATAAAGAGTATCCTCGCGGAGTCTGCCGGCAGAAACGCCCATACCGCCGTAGATATCACGGTCAAGTCTTGCTTGAGGACGGTTATCCTCTTCAAAATAGGTTATAAACTGCTCGGGCGCAGAGGGAAGCTCAAGAATCTGAGGCTTGCCCTTGAAGTTCTTCCAATCCTCGAGGATCTGCTCCTTGGTAGGCTTGTTTTCGAACTTAACGAAAACTGCCGCGGTGTGTCCGTCGGTCACGGGAACTCTGAGACACTGAGTGGTGATCACGGGAGTAGTGGCGGGAACGACCTTGCCATCCTCTACCTTACCCCAAACTCTGAGAGGCTCTTTTTCACTCTTCTCTTCCTCACCGCCGATGAAGGGGATAAGGTTATCTATCATTTCGGGCCACTCGTTAAAGGTCTTGCCCGCTCCGGAGATTGCCTGATAGGTCGTAGCAACTACCTCTTTAATTCCGTACTTAAGAAGAGGGGTAAGCTCGGGAACGTATGCCTGAATAGAGCAGTTTGGCTTAACCGCGATAAATCCGCGCTTTGTACCGAGTCTTTTTCTCTGTGCCTCGATAACCTCAAGGTGAGAATCGTTGATTTCGGGAATAACCATAGGAACGTCGGGAGTCCATCTGTGTGCGGAGTTGTTGGAAACAACGGGAATCTCCGCCTTCGCATATCTCTCCTCAAGCGCGCGTGTTTCGTCCTTGTTAAGACTTACAGCGCAGAATACGAAATCTACAAGCGCCTTTACAGCGTCGATATCCTCGGAAGATATAACCGTCATATCCTTAATACGCTCGGGACACTCGTCCTTCATTTTCCATCTGCCGTCAACAGCCTCGGAATATTTTTTGCCCGCAGTTCTGGGGCTTGCAACGAGCGCGCTTATCTCAAAATAGGGGTGATCGTTAAGAAGCATAATAAATCTCTGGCCTACCATGCCCGTAGCGCCAACTATGCCGACCTTTAATTTTTTCATTAGATTTTACCTTGCCTTTCTGACTAGCCTGCACCGTATACCGCAGTCCGTAGATATCCACCGGTCTGACGGTATGAATATTTTTCATACAGTGCTTAAATTTCTTGACACGTTTAACATTTCTAATCAAGTGCTTATTATTCTAACACAAAAGAAGCAGTAAGTCAATGCTTTTTGCATATTTTATAAAATATTTAATAGTTTTTTGTGAAATGTTACACTTAAAGGTGAATTTTTATCCATAATTACTAATTTTTTTACTATTATTTAGTGAAAAAGGCAACCTCGCTCGGTTGCCTTTTTGAAAAAATTAAATTACGCCTTATTGATAATGCTGATTTTTTCGGGAGAGATTCCTGTCGTTTCATAAACGATAGTAAGTATCTGTGCTGCCTCAGAGGCTTGAAGCGTTTCGGCGGAAACTATAACGCTTACCGCACCGTCGGAAATAACGGCAACGCACTCCTCAAAGCCCTTTGCCTTAACAAGCGACTCTATATTCGCCTCGTTTTGAATATCAACGGCAATCTGGGATATCTTCGCAGATGCCTCCGCTCTTGCCTCCTCGGAGGAATCCTCACTCTCGGTCACGAGCTTAAGAACGTCGAGAGCCTCGTCGCGCGCTTCCTTACGGTCAAGCGCGGTAGAGGTAAAGTAGTTCGCATCGTCCTGTGTTTCTCCGCCTGTGGTCTGGCTGTCGGAATAATTGTTTTCCATATTGTTGTCTCCAAAACCAAGCGAAGAGGTCGGATCGTAGAACCAGCGGTAGTTAAGATAAACCGCAAGACCGATAAGCAGAGCGCAAGAAGCTACGATGGCGCTCTTGGCACCCTTAGTGGAAAGAATTTGTTTAATTTTTTCGTTTGTCATTGTATGTATTCTCCTTGAAATTTGTTACTTGATAAATACTATGTTTTAACTCGGCTTTATATTCCCTTTTTATTCCGAGATTTTCAAAATAGATATTCTGCTCGTTCTGATGCCGTAAAGCGAGGTCATAAGGTCGTAGATCTTCTCTCTCACCTCGGCGTACTCCGCCCCCTCGCACAAAACCGCCGCGGCATAAACCTCCCCTTCTTCATCATAGGTAAGCGCCACCTTGCATCTTCCGACACCTTCAATAGAGGAGCAAATCTCGGCTATTTCCATACCCGCCTCTTCCGTCTCTTTTGTCGAAGATGATCCGGAGAGCAAGAGCACAAGCACTCCGCAAATTACCATAGCTAAAAGTATTACCGTGCGCTTATCCTTCTTTATAAATTCAAAAAATCCATTATCCGATTTCAATTTCTGCTTCACACTCCCCAAGCCCAAGGCTCTCAACGTACTTTTCTATTTTTTTATAATCTGCGGTTATTGCCCCACCGCACAGAATTACTCTTATCCGCTCCGCCTTTCCTTCTTTAATTGAAAAGTTTTCTACCGTGATTTTAAGATTTTCTTCCTTAATATTAAATTCATTGCCAATGCATCTGCGTATTCCGTCCTCGATTGCCCTGAGTGCGACCTCTTCTCCCGCATCTTCAAAGCTTTCATAATCCGAAATAAGCTTATCGATATCAACCGATGAGAGCTTGCCCGCCCCTTCTATCACGGGCGCTATAACGACAAAGACCAAAAGTATTCCGAAGGCAGCTCGGCGCGCGCCGTCAAGCGAGGATTTGTACGAAAGCCTTCCAAGAAGCGCAAAAACGGCGCTAACAGTAAAAACCGAGCTCATATATTCGCTCATACAGCGCTGATACCTCCCTTCATAAATACGATTATCTCAAAAATAAATATAACGCTGCAAACGGCATGAATTGCAATTATCGCGTCAAGCGCCATTCTGAATGATGAAAAAAGTCTTGATGGCGCAGGGGCGGAGCACATATCCGCGATGCCTAGCGCGAGCGACAGTGCGAGCCGATAGAGCAAAAGCATAATAAGAGGCGATAGCGCCATTGCAAGTATTACGGCAACACCTCCTGCGCCGACAACGCTTTTGGCGTAAGCCATTCCGGCTGAGAGCGTGGAAAGCGAGCCGGAAACCGCAGAGCCTACTACGGGAATCATTCCCGACGCCGCGTATCTTACCGCCCTCATAGCCGCATTATCGGTAGCGGAGGCGACCACCGTTTGCAGCGACATAACAGCGCCTATCGTCGTCGTCAACGCTCCTATGCAAAAGGTGAATACCGACTTCACGCCCCGCCCTATGCTGAGACTCCCCTCCTCCGCCACCGTCCCGACAAAAGAAGTTGCCATAAGAAATCCGACCACCGCCGAGAAGGCAGGGATAGCAAGCGACGTAATTATAAAGAGCGTAAGACTCATTCCCGCGTTTTGCACCGTGGCAACAGAGCCGGAGCCGGATGCTGCCGAAATTCCCGTCATTATGGGTACGAGAGCGCTGAAAAAGCCTGCGGTTTCATTAACGCATTCACTCACCTCAAAAAACATCTCGGCTATTTTCTTAAACACAAGAGTGGAAAAAACAAGTCCCACTCCCATCTCACAAATATCTCTTACGCCTTCGCCGACGTGAGAGGTAAGTGAGGATATCGCTACCCCGGATAGCAGAAGAAGGAAAAATGATACTATCTCACCGCCGCGGTTTTGAAAAAGAGCTAACACCTCGCCAAAAAGAGCATCGAAGCCAACCAGCGAGACTCCACCATCCGATTGTATTTCAATCTCTTCGGGAATAGCAGATTCAAATTCCGATATGTAATCCTCCGACTCTTTAGCAGTAGCTTTAATACCAAAAGCAGAGAAAATGCAAATAAAACTTAACAAAATAAGCGTTTTTTTCATTTTATCAGCTCCGCTCCCAGCTCGAATAAATTCTTGAAGTACGGGAAAGACATCACAATAATTTCTACTCTTCCGACGGCTAGGAGAGCTTTTGAGACCCCTCCCTCCCCAAGCTCGCTTGCTATATCAGCGCTTATACCAAAGACGTAGCCCGCGCCGACGATTTTCATAGCGCATTTTGCAATATCCATAGCATCTTCACTTATAAATCCCGAAAGCTCTGCTACAAGGGAGGCTACTCCGTCAACCACAAAAACAAGTATTCCTATGATGCATAAAACGGAGAAAAAGCGTTTCCCCTTGAAGCCGCCTTCACCGAGAAGCTGTCCTGTGACAGCCGCAATCAGCCCAAGCGCGCATGCTTTCAGTATCATAGAAGAAACACGTCCTTCAGTCTTGCGATCAGCTCGCCTATGCGCTCCGCAATAAGTAAAAGTATCACGACCATTCCGACAAGTGACACCAGCGTTGCCTGTTCATCTCTGCCCGCCTTTGACATTATCTGGCACACGAAGGTCACGATAAGTCCGACCCCTGCCACCTTTAATATAAGATCCACGTCCATATAAATCTCCATTTTCCATTTCGCCGCCGTGGGCGGCTGTGCGAATCCGAGCACGAAACCCGAAAATTACAATCTCGCTATAAAATTAAATCAACAATATAACGACCCCAAGAGCCAGAGCCGCGAGAACTGTACGGAAAATCTTTATATTTTTCTCCCGTATATCTCTCTCCGAATTTACGTATCTCTCGAGCGACTCACGCGTTCTGTCAACAAGGGAGAGCGTTCCGCCTTTATACTCTTTTCCAAAGGAATTAAAAAATGAATTAAGTATATTTTTTGCCTCCTCCGATATCGAAAGCTTAGGGAGCGCGCGGTAAAAACGCTCCGAGACGCTCGCCTCATCACCGCCAAGATATCCTACCGACCTTAAAGCCTCATTTTCAAAATCCGAAACAAGCTCGCCCGATACCGAAAGAAAGCACTCAACCTTCGCTCTTATATGAAGGAGCAGAGCTATAAAACCTTCCTCCTCAGCACTTCTCTTACGAACGAAGCGCTCATATTCCCTGCCGCCGAGTATCGCAGAAAAGAGTATCATAATCACACCCGCAAATCGAACAAGCTCAGTCATATCTCTCACTGTGCAGGTGATATTTTCCGCCCTGACGTTCGATGCCCACGAGAACGTCGAATACCCCAGCCGAAAGCAACGAAGCAAGTCCGCTCCTAGACTTCAAATCCTCAATGCTTGATGCATGAGCAGTTGCTATTACGGGAACTCCGCAACGAAGCGTATCCTTTATGGCTTCCGTGTCGTCTGCGCCTATCTCGTCTATCATTATCACCTCGGGCGACATCGTTCTGGTAGCTATTTCGAGTCCCAGTCGCCTTTTATAGCCTTTAAGTATGTCCACCTCACAGCCGACGTAATCCTCATCGCAGAACTCTAATCTCTCGTCAACGACGCACACCCGCCTTGCATCCTTTCCGGAAGAAATTCCTTTTGCCAGCGCTCGAAGCGCGGTGGTTTTTCCTACTCCCGGCGGAGAATAAACAAGCATGCCGCGCTCAACTCCCGAAAAAGCCTCGTATAGCTCTTTTGAAAAAGAACACTCATGCCCCGGTATACGAAAAACAAGCGAGCGCGCACGTGCTATACCAACCAAGGAGTTATATTCATATCTTGCCTCTCCCCCGACTCCCACTCTCACACCGTAAGAAAGCGGAATATATCCCTTAGTAATGCTATCGTGATGAGCATACAGAGAACCATCGCACATTTTATTTACGATATTCCCCATCTCCTCCTCCGTCACTGCGTATAGAAGAGGCACGCACTGCGAGCCGTGTAAAAACGATGAGCGCATAACGCACCTCACCCTTATCTCTCTTATTTCTCCTACTCCCCCGACCCTTCCGCTCGAAATACGCACGATTTCATCGGCAAGCCTGTCCGGAAGAAAAGACAGCGCGTGCCTTGCGCCAGTCTCGGTTCTTGTAATAGTCATAAAACGTCCTCCTATTTTTAATATTCACATATATTACAAAAAGCAATCGATAATTTACACACCGCATTTTTATGTAAACGAACTGCAAAAATAATAAAAGCTTTTGCTATTGACAATCGCGCTTTAGTGTGATAAAATGTATTAAAGCATCGTATCTTAGGGAAAAAGCTTGTCTTTTGTCAAAAGTATGTCGCAAATCACGTTAAGAAAGGCACAAATCTATGAAATCCACAGGTATAATTCGTAATATCGACGAGCTTGGACGAATCGTCGTTCCAAAAGAAATCCGCAAGCAGCTCGATATAAACAACAACGACCCCGTTGAAATATACGTTGACGGTGATAAAATAATACTAAAAAAACACCTTCCCGCCTGTTATTTCTGCGGCAATACGGCATGCCTTAACGACTTTAAGGGCAAAAAAATTTGTAACGACTGTATAGAAGAGATAAAACTTGGCTAATTATCATTGCAGGGCGCTCTTGCCCTGCAATATTTTTTTACAAATAAAATATACACATACTTGATTTTCTCACGATATTATGATACAATATATGCGATATAATATTAAATTTATAACCTGAAAGGACTTTTTTGAAATGAAAGTTGTAACTTTTGGTGAGCTTATGCTCCGTCTTCAGCCCTATAACTACGAGAGATTCGTACAGTGCGACCACGTCGAGTTCACCTTCGGCGGCGGTGAGGCAAACGTTGCTGTTTCTCTTGCTAACTACGGCATGGACGCAACCTACGTTACCAAGCTCCCCGCACACGCTATCGGTCAGGCGGCTGTAAACTCTCTTCGCAGATACGGAGTTGACACCACCAAGATCACCCGCGGCGGCGACAGAGTTGGTATCTACTTCAACGAGAAGGGCGCATCTCAGAGAGGCTCGGTTTGCATCTACGACAGAGCAAACTCCGCTATTGCAAAGGCTTCCCGCGAGGACTTCGACTGGGATTCTATCTTTGAGGGTGTAGATTGGTTCCACTTTACCGGTATCACTCCCGCACTTGGTGCAAACGTTGTTGAGATCTGCCGTGACGCCTGCAAGGCTGCAAAGGCGAAGGGCGTTAAGATCTCCTGCGACCTTAACTACCGCGGTAAGCTCTGGACGAGAGCAGTGGCAAGAGAGGCTATGACCGATCTTTGCCAGTACGTTGACGTATGCATCTCTAACGAGGAGGATGCAAAGGACGTGTTCGGCATCGAGGCTGAGGCTACCGACATCTACGGCGGTAAGCTTAACCACGAGGGCTACAAGTCTGTTGCAAAGCAGCTCGCTGACAAGTTTAACTTCGAGTACGTTGCTATCACTCTCCGTGAGAGCCACTCGGCATTTGATAACGGCTGGTCCGCTATGCTCTATAACGTAAAGGCTGACGAGTACTGCTTCTCCAAGAAGTACGACCTTCACATCATCGACCGTGTAGGCGGCGGCGACTCCTTCGGCGGCGGTCTTATCTACTCTCTCCTTTCCGGCAAGGATACTCAGGGAGCAGTTGAGTTTGCGGTTGCGGCTTCAGCTCTTAAGCACTCTATCGAGGGTGACTATAACATGGTTACTCTTGCAGAGGTTGAGAAGCTCGCGGGCGGCGACGGTTCGGGAAGAATTCAGAGATAATTTAATATACTTTAAGCGAGGCGGAGCATTTCGCCTCGCTTTTCTTGACACACCTCTGTTTTTGTGCTATAATATGTTCATCACGGAGTCTGAATAATTTATAATAAGGAAGGAAAAAACTGTGAAAAGATTTTTAGCAACGGTAGTTTTACTTATAATTGCTCTTGCGGTAATGCTCGGAGCGCTTGCCATGGCGATTTACGTTCACGTAACCACTCCCCGCCCTCTCGAAGCATATAACTACGCATCATCGGTTGACACCATCACGGCAATAGATATAGCGGAAGTGAGTGATACAAACGGCGACACCGCCACGCTTACCAGAACGCAGTCAGTAACCGACATAGATGCATTTATTGCCGATTTTGAAAAGCTTCAATGCTCTTCAGGCATAAACCCGACTTCAAATCTCCTGTCGGGTCTGCCCAAGGGACTTCGCGCTATTAAATTTACATACGCTGACGGCACTGAAGAAATCATCACCGCCATCGGTAATCTTGATTCTTCCCTTTTAAGCCCAGACATCTCACTCGAAACAATTCTGACTAAGGAATGGTGTTTCTTTGACAAAGAAGAATTTAACGCTCTTCTCGATAAATATTTAGATGAAAAATAAAATGCACACAAAAATCCGCGAAAATTTTCGCGGATTTTTTATTTATCTATTGACATGGTGAATTTTCTGTGTTATACTATATTTAACAATTAGGTTAAATGTTAAAGGAGGCGAGATTTTGGCTATCAATGAAACCTTGCGGGCTCTTGCCGACCCTATACGGCGCGAAATTCTTAACATTTTGAGAGCCGGAAGAATGTCGGCCGGTGAGATTTGCGAACACTTTGACGTTACGGGCGCATCTATATCAAGGCATCTGTCGGTGCTGAAGGATGCTGACCTGATACGCGACACGCGCGAGGGTAAATTTATTTTCTACGAGCTTAACACCTCGGTGCTTGAGGACGTTATGCTGTGGATAAGTCAGCTTAAGGGCTGAATTACATTATTTAAGAAAGGTAACGAAAATGATTAAAAACAACAAAACCGCACTTATAATTTCCTCTGTTCTTATATTGCTACCTTCACTATTTGGTATAGTTCTGTGGAATGACCTTCCCGATACCATGGTTTCTCATTGGGGACCTGACGGCACGCCCGACGGATACATGGGTAAGGCTATGGCAATTTTCCTTTTACCGCTTATACTTTTAGCGCTCCAATGGCTCTGCGTGCTTGTAACCTCAAAGGACACAAAAAACCAAGGTCAAAACAAAAAGGTTTTGAGCTTGGTGCTGTGGATAGTTCCCGCAATCTCCATTGTGACAAACGGAATTATGTATGCTCTCGCTATGGGAGCGCAGCTCTCCGTACAACTGGTAATAGTTCCCGTCTTGTCTTTAACGTTTGCTTTAGTTGGAAATTATATGCCAAAATGTAAACAAAACAATACAATAGGCGTAAAAACCGCACATACTCTCTCTGATGAAGAAACCTGGAATGTAACTCACAGGCTGGCCGGTAAGCTATGGTTCTTCGGCGGACTTCTGTCACTGTCATTCGTGTTTTTACCTATAACGTTATGTCTGTTTGCCATGGTGCTTTGCGCGATAACTTTAGGAGTTGTTCCCGCGGTCTATGCATATATTTATTACCAACGGAAAGCAAAAGCGGGACTTGTCGAGCCCAAGCCGCGCCTCTTTGCATCTAACGGAAGCCGCGCCGCAGCCGTCGGTGGCATTGTATTTACGGTCTTAATTCTCCTGTTGTGCGTATTCCTTATTTTCACAGGCGACGTCAGCGTTTCATACGGCGATGATTCCTTCACGGTCAGCACGAGTTATTGGGGCAAGAGCGAAATAAGCTACTCCGAGATAGACGAGATTG
Organism: Eubacteriales bacterium; assembly: GCA_045595265.1. Classification (GTDB taxonomy): domain Bacteria; phylum Bacillota; class Clostridia; order Oscillospirales; family CAG-272; genus UBA1740. The sequence goes on along the minus strand of JAZOAA010000013.1, from coordinate 240 downwards.
AATACCGCGAGGATTTTGATTACGGTTCACGTATGTTTGGCTTCGGCACACCGAAGCTTTCCGCCGGCAGCTTCAAATGCGGTGAGCTTGGCACGTACACCTGCTATGCCTACACTCCTTGCTCCTCCGCGGTAATTATAAAGATAGATGACAGATTTGTAGTTATAAACGGCGAAAGCACCGAAAGCACGCTTGCCATATACGAAGAAATATGCGAGAGGAGTGGAAAATAATATGTTC
>JAZOAA010000012.1:0-2825 GCA_045595265.1 Eubacteriales bacterium | reverse complement strand
TTTTCTCAATGTGTTTGACAAGATTTGCACAATAGTGCTTTAATCTCTTCGTGTTGTTCAATTTTCAATGATCAATGCTGTCCCTCGCGAGTCAGCTTGTCTATTATACTACACTTTTCTTAAATTGTCAAGTACTTTTTTTTATTTTTTTTGATTTTTTGAATTATTGTGCATTTTTTATATAATAATCTTAAAAAAGGGGGTGTTTATTTGTCGTCAATTGTCATAAGAACTCTTATTATATACATTCTGCTCTCGATTTCACTCAGAATTATGGGAAAAAGGCAGCTTGGCGAGCTTGACGTAGCGGAGCTTGTATCAACGCTTTTAATTTCGGAAATTGCCGCCATTCCTATTGATGACCCGGATATTCCCTTACTTAACGCTATAATCCCCATATTTTTCATCATATCTATTGAAATAATAGTTTCTTCACTAAAAAACAAATCAGAAAAGCTCAAGCAAATGGTTGAAGGAACGCCTGTATATATTATATATAAAGGTAGAGTTCTGCAAAAAAATCTTACTGAAAACAGGATATCAATAAACGAGCTGTTAAGCTCTTTACGCAGCCAAGGCATATCGGACATCAGCGAGGTTGAATACGGTGTTATAGAGCCGAACGGGACACTATCAGTGATAAAAACAAGCGATACTCCGCTATCGCACGCGATAATCATCGATACAAGCGTGTGCGAGGACACACTTAAAAGCGTGGGTTACAATATAGAATGGCTGACGAAAGCCTTGCAGGACAGAAACATCAGAACGTCGGATGTATTTTTGATGACGGTGAATGATTACGGCAAAATAAACATAATAAAAAAGGACGGTTTGCCATAATGAGCACGAGAGCTTTCGCTTACGTTATTTTCATATTTATACTTGTGTCGGTACTCGTCAATACTGCCATGCTTCAAAAAGAAATAGATGACGTTATTTCCGACGTTGAAGAGCTTGACTTGACAGACCCTGACAGTGCTGCGGTTACGAAAGCGGCAGAGAGACTTTACGACGATTTCAAAAAGAAAGAATCGTTTATAAGCCTGACGGTAAGCCACGACGACCTGACAAACATTGAGAGCGCTTTTTCAGAGCTTATAGGATATTTGAGCGTGGGAGAATTTCCGAGTGCTGTGGCAACGAAAAACCGTCTGCTTGACTCTCTCGAGCATCTCAGACGGTTATCGGATATAAATTTAGAAGCTATCATCTAAACTCTGTCATATCTTCAAGGTATGCGCGCTCACGCATAATAGAGTACCACTCGGTCGTGATATCGTGAGCCGAGAGAATACCGCATCTTTCACGCAAAAACTTTATAATATATTCGGGGTTTAAGAATGAAGACGAGTCTGCGCTGAGGCATGCGTTAATACGCAACAGCTCTCCGTCTAAAGCACATGATGCGCTCTTGACAAGAGGACGTATATCGACCTCACATTCTCCGCTCTTCGTATTCTTGAGGACTTTTAAGCTATCGGAGGAAAGAGCGCTGTCGCACCTTTCTGCAAGGGCAGCATCGGCTCCGTTTGTTTTAACAAGAAACGTGTATGAAAGCCACTTCATATCGGTAAGCTTGGTTTCGGGATAGTAGACGTCCAAAACCTGCATCTCGTCGGTCATATTTTCATTAAGACGCTCCTTTACCGTTTCAGGCTCTATATACTCGGATAGACGCACGTCCATATATTCCGCCTTACTCTCCGTGCCGATAGACAAGGGAGCGGCAAACACCATCTTAGGCTTTGGGTTAAAGCCCTCGGTATACCAGAGCGGAAGATGCGCTCTGACTATAATCTTATTCATCGTTCTAACAAGGTCAAGATGAGATATATATTGAAGTCTGCCTAACTTTTTGAACTTAATTCTTATTTTAAGCGGAGAATTATTTACTTGCACCATCTGTTTTTACCTCCGAGCTTATTTGCTCCGCAACCGCTGCACTTCTCTGCACAGGAGGGCGTGGTTTTTCCTTCATATGCCTTATCTCGCTCGCGGCGCAAGAAGCTCTTTGTTACTCCGATATCAATGATATCCCAAGGAAGAACCTCATCGAGTCCGAATCCGCGCGTAGTATAGAAGAGCGGATCAACTCCGACATCGGCGAATGACTCCATCCACCTATCGTAGTCAAAATACTCGTCCCACGCCTCGAACATAGCGCCCTTATCCACGACCATAGCTATGGCGGGTGCAAGGCGGCGGTCGCCTCTCGCAAGCACGGCTTCGATAAATGAGACCTTGGCATCGTGGTAGGTATACTTTATTCTCTTATCCGTAATGCAGGATTTAAGATGTGCCTGCTTTTCAAGCAAGGAATCAAAGCTGTCCTGCTTTTCCCACTGGAACGGCGTAAAGGGCTTCGGAACAAAGCAAGCAACGCTTATAGTTACACCGACACCCCTTGGGCGTTCTTGCTTCGGTAGCTCAAAATAAGCGTCTATCACGCGCTTTGAGAGCGCGGCTATACCTTCGATATCCTCCATGGTTTCTGTCGGGAGTCCGTTCATAAAGTAGAGCTTAACGTTGCTCTTTCCTCCTCTGAAGGCTATACCGACAGAACGCATAAGGTCATCTTCGGTAACGTTTTTGTTTATTACGTCCCTTAGTCGCTGCGTACCTGCCTCGGGAGCAAAGGTTATGCCTCCCGTTCTGACAGAGGATATCTTCTGCATAAGCTCCTCGGAAAAGCTATCTATACGAAGCGAGGGGAGCGAGAGGCTGACACGCGCCTCGTCAGTCCACGAAAGCAGACCGTCCGTAAGCTCGCGAAGCTCGGAATAGTCGCTGATAGAGAGCGAGATAAGTCGGAGGCCAAGCGG
>JAZOAA010000011.1:0-15821 GCA_045595265.1 Eubacteriales bacterium | reverse complement strand
CCGCCAAAATCTGTTGATTTTGACGGATTTTTGGTCTGAGTGACAAGACTTGAACTTGCGGCCTCTACCACCCCAAGCGACCCTCGAGCGATAAATGTAAACTTTAGGTTGCAAATATTCCGTGTATTCCGCTGTTCTGACCGTATGGAAACAAACTTTCCGTTGTTTCCGTACGGTCTTGGTTTCGGTTTGGGTCAAAAATTGCCGGTAAGCTCCAAAGAGATAATCACAACGGATGAAACGGGGTATTTGCGTAAAGTATTATACCATGTGTTTTTATGGTTGTCAATAGGCAAAATGAAAACAATTGTTGGCAAAATTTTTACCGCTGTAAACAAAGATGATCACGTAGTCTCACGACAGAAGAACTGCGGAGAAAATACTCCGTAGATGCGAATCAAAAAAACATTGCCTCGCAGAAAGGGAGATGAAATATTCCGTTTCTAAAAAATATTGTTCGCCTCCCACAAAGTGAAAAACTTTGCAAATCTTTCTATTTGCTCGCCACGCATTGACACATGCTTTGTTAGATTATATACTTAATTTAGTACAAAATACAATTGAACCAGTAAATAATTAGTGCTCAGCTAAGCAGTGCTTTTTTAAAGTGATGCTCTAAAGATGCGCTAAGTGTGATATAACTGTTTCAGAAAGTCAAGGAGAAGCTTATGACATATAAAATCGTTGCAAGTGATCTTGATGGCACGTTGCTTGATTCTAAAGGAAATTTGAGTTGCGAGAACCTTTCGGCTATTCGTGAAATCGCAAGACTCGGAGTTGTTTTTGTTCCTGCATCGGGGAGATCTCTCATGGAGATACCAAAAATTCTCAGAGATGACGATTCTATAAGATTCTATATTCATTCCAGCGGTGCGGGGCTTTATGATAAGAAGACGGGTGAAAATGTTTCATTTGGATTCCCTTATGCTCTTTCAAAGGAAGTTTTTAATTTGGTTTTTTCGGAAGATTGCTATGTTTCGGTGCGCCGAGATGGAAGAATTTTTGCAGATTCTCAAAAGATGAACGATGAAAGTATGACGGCATATAATCTTTGGGGTCCTCACGTACATTTACTTCGCACCTGTGGTGAAGGAATTTGCAATTTTGAGGAAGTAATGCTCGCTTCGTCCGACATTGATTTAATTTCCTTGTTCTTTCGCGATGAGAAGGCACTTGCCTCTATGCGTGAGAAGCTCTCTCAAATCGCTGGTATAAATGTGGCGAGTGCATGTGCCTTTAATATTGAAGTCACATACGAAAAGGCAGGAAAGGGAAATGCGCTTATATCTCTTGCGGAAAAGCTTTCAGTTGAAACGGGTGATATTATCGCTATTGGTGATAGCGAAAACGATCTCCCGATGATTTCCACGGCAGGCCTAGGCCTTGCAACAGGGAATGCAGCGCCTCTCGTAAAAGAACAAGCAGATTCGGTCATATGTTCTAATGACGAAAACATAGTGTCTTTTGTTTTTGCAAAATATTTTTAACGTACTTTAACCTTGCAAGCAGAAATGCATAGCAACAATCATAATCGCAACGCAGGAAAACGAGCAAACTCTCGTTTTTCCTTCCGGAAAATAGGGGATGAAGTATGACTTGCGGGTGCGCCCCTTTGAACCTTAGCCGTTATTGAGAGTTGACCAAGGCGATAAAGTTTTACATACATAAAGCAAATTCAATTAGAGGTTTAAAGTAATATTATGAAATACAAATTTGACCATGACTTGCATATCCACACCTATCTTTCTAGTTGCTCGGACGACCCGGAGCAAACCGTGGAATTTATCTTGGAATACGCAAAGAAAAACAAGCTGCACACGGTAGCCGTAACCGACCATTACTGGGACAGCGCAGTACCTACCCCCTCAAACTGGTATAGACCCCAGAACTTTGACAACGTTTCAAAGTCTCTGCCTCTTCCTAAGGCGGAAGGAATAAAATTCCTATTCGGGTGTGAAACCGATATAAACAGAGAATTTACTATCGGAATACCGCCGGAGAGGTATAATGATTTTGAGTTTATTATAGTTCCAACAACTCATTTGCAAATGCGCACATTTACCATATACCCCGAGGATGCAGAGAGCGATAAACGCAGGGCAGAGCTCTGGTCAGAAAGGTTTGATAGACTTCTTTCTTCAAGTCTTCCGTTCCATAAGACGGGTGTTGCCCACCTTGCATGTCCTCTTATAAACAATGTGGTAGTAAACGGTGTAAGGGATAGAGAACGCTATCTTTCTGTTTTAGATCTTATTCCGAGCGATGAAATGGAGCGCCTTTTTGCAAAGGCTAAAGAGTTAGGCCTCGGTATAGAGCTTAATATGAGCGATATGAGTTTTACCGACTCGGAGGCCGAAAGGGTTCTCCGTATGTTCAAAATTGCAAAATGGCAGGGATGTAAATTTTATCTCGGCACCGATGCCCACCACCCTAGGGACTTTGAGTGTGCGGAAGAGGTTTTTGAGAGAGCTATAAATCTTCTTGACCTCAAAGAGAGTGATAAATATGAAATTAATGCAATTTAATATCCAACATTGTATGAACTGTTTGGAGAAAAACTAATGAAATGGGTATTGCAACCGCAGAAAAGTTCAAAATTAAGCGCAAATACCTTTGGTGAAGTGAACCAAAAAGTTTAGACTAATATTAATAATGTAGGAAAATGCGGTTGTGAAAAAAAGTTCTTTGCAAGTAGTTATAGTGGAAAAATCAAAAAGAATCAAATAAAGTTTCAATGACAATCAAAAGAGAAAAAAGAGACAGAAACTATGTTCCATATGGGCAACCGATGTGTTGGAAGTTTGATCCTTGATTTATTGTTCCCAAGGGAGTTTTTGGTCGCAAATAATCATATCCACATCATCCTTAGTGCAGACAGTGAAGGTTCTTTTTCTGCCGAGTTTAGTGGAGTCACACAGGAATATTTTCTTTTTGGCTCTTGTGAGCATTACTTTGTGAATTTCGGTTTCTTCCTCCGAAGGATCGCTTATTTCTCCGTCATCCGATACGGCTTGACTCGAAAAGAAAAGAATATCGGCATTTATTCCGTTGAGGTAATTTTTAGCACCAGCACCTACAAAAACTTCGTTGCAGGACATAAATAGCCCTCCCGTGCAGTAAAGGGTAACGTTTGAGGGGATTTCTTCGTTAAAAATTCGAATATTGTTGGTAATGATAGTGAGCTGAGAAAAGGGTTTGATGTACTTGATCATTCTTCTGACAGTAGAAGAGTCGTCCATAATTATCGTTGCACCATCAAATATTTCTTCCGTGGCTCTTTTGGCGATTTGTTCTTTAACGTTAGAGTTATGATTATCGCGTACGTTTAACGGAATGATATGGTTTTTATATTCGGGTAGAGTGACCCCACCATACACTTGGCAAAGATACCCTTGATTGGCAAGTTGTTTTATATCACGGCGCACTGACGCTTCGCTTGAATAGACCAGTTTGGCTAGCTCTTTTACCGTTGAGAACTGATGTTCTTTTAAAAAATTCATGATCTGGCATTGCCTTTCGTATATGCTCATATCAACCTCCTAAAAATGAAAAAGTTTGCAAATCTTTCGATGTTTTCACCATCGATTGACATTGTTGCCTTGGCATCTTATAATTATTATAGCATATGTTGCAAGTTTTTTCAATCTTTTTTATTTTTTTGGAATATTTGCAATTTTTTGAAAGATTAAAATTAGGTTTAAACTATATCGTTAATACTTAGCCGTGTATTCTTAACAAAATTTTGAGGTTATATTAAAATTATATTAAATGGAGGTCAATATGAAAAAAATACTTGCTGTAATTCTTACAATGGTTTCTCTGGTTTTACTTTTCGGTTGTAAAGTTGGCCCTAGTAGCAACGAAGAAAATCAACATGGCGGATCACAAAGCGATGCTTTTCCCAGCGGTTCGTCTTTGCAAGTCGTTTTTAACGGAGAATGGGAAACTCAACTGCGGACCGATGTTTTCAGTGCACTTGTATATGGGCTTGAATTGAATCCGAAATTCGTTGATGACACTACATCCAAATCCGAAATAGAGATTGTAATAGGAAAAACCAACCGTGCAATTTCTGATACAGCATATAAAAAACTTAACAGGATTGAAAAGGAAAACGATTCCGATGTCGCTTATTTGATTTACGTTGAGGGCAACTCTATTGCTATGGCGTATGATGATGATAAGCATGGCATTAATGCGGCGCTCATCTCAAATATAAATTATTTTGTTGAATTTGTAGTTCCCGCTTTGCAGGAAGGAACGCTTGCAGACGGTGTAATATATAAGGGGGCTCTTGATCCAATTGCATATCAAAAAGAGCTTGACCAAAAAGAGAGGGATCAACAATGGCAGTGGCTTGAAGTCGCTGCAGGTAAAGAGGTTGTCGATGCAACCAGACAATACTATGCTTTGTATTCCGACAGCCTTTTATCATGGCTGGCAGACCTTTACGATCCCGTAACCGGTGCTTTTTACTACTCTAATTCGGGCAGAAATACCGAAGGCTATCTTCCTGACATTGAGGCAACCTTCCACGCTCTGTCAATGATTGAAAGCTCTGGTATGATTGATCACTTGGGAGCGAACTTCAAAAATCTTCCCGAATGGTTCCTTAAGAAGATGGCAATCTGGGTAAAGGATATGCAGGATCCTAACGGATATTTTTACCATCCTCAATGGGGAAAGGAACTTACCGATACAAAACCCAACAGACGAGGCCGTGATTTGAGCTACGGCAGCGCTATCATGCAAGCGGGAGGTCTTACTCCTACATACGACACACCCTCTGGATGGAGAGGCGACTATACTCTCTCCGACGGCACTAAGGTTGACAAATATGGCAACTCTATAGTTTCTCCGACAAGCGCTATTACCGCAAAACTCAGCGTCGGTGTTGTTAAGGCTGTATCTAAGATTGTTCCCACTGCTGGTGCATATTCGGCTCATCTTCAGAGCGCGGCAAGCCTCAAGGCGTATCTTGACACCCTTGACATTAGAAACGACTCCTACAGCGTAGGTAATATGCTCTCGAACCAGGTAGGCGAAATCAAGCAACGTGATAAGGAACTCGGCGGTAGTCTTATTCCCATCATTGAACAGTGGCTTTACAAAAACCAGAACCCCAAAAACGGAATGTGGGAGTGGAGAAGCGATAGCGATCCCTCTTATTCCGACTATGACGGTGTAGACGGTATTTTGAAGCTCCTTACCGTCTTCAATGGCCTTGGTATAGAGTATCCCAACCCCATCCCCGCCACCGAATCTATCGTTAAATCAATATACACTGAGGATGCACCTCCTTCGGTTTGCCAACCCTACAATGCTTGGTATGCTATGGAGGATCTATTCAAGAATTTACGCGCTCATTCAAAGAATCTTTCGGAAACTAACCGTGTTATAAGTGAGATAGTAGCTCGACTGAGAGCGGATGCGCCAAACCTTATTAAGCACACGGCCGACAAGGTTGCTATCTTTATTAAGCAGGATTCTTCTTCCTCCTTTGCTCCTACTCAGTCATCTGCAACCAGCCAGGGTATGCGAGTTGCCGTTCCCCAAACAAACGAGGGCGATACCAACGCAACTCTTATAAACACCTTCGGCACTCTAAACCATATGTTCAATGTTCTCGGTTGGTCAGAGCCCTCAATGTTCGGCAAGGGTGATTACTATCTCTTCATGGACAGAATAGAGAACCTAGGTGAGATTATAAAAGACGAGGAGCCACCTCTTGAACCTATCGATTTTGAAAGCGATACCTTAAACCAGACTCCCGGAACAGTCAGCCTTGAAAAATGCAATTCCTCCGGTGATAAGGTGGTTATCGAGGATCCCACAGGCAGCTCTAAGGGTAACGTATTTAAATTTGAATCAACGCCTGATGGTCACGATTCCCTATTCCTCCCCTGCCAGAACGCAAATCTTACTGCAAGTTGCTATATATTTGAGAGCGATCTCTATTTCAGCACAGAGCAGGAGGGTTATTTCTCAAGAATTTATATTGACACAAGCTATACGATAGGTATTGTTATCTACGACGGCGTTATTCACTTTATTGATACCACCTCGACGGGAACAAACCGCTTCGAGCAGGATCTCGGATTTACTGCAAAGCTTGAGGAGTGGTTTAATCTTCGTATTGAATATTATGCGGGCGACGTAGAAACCGTACGTATGAAGATATACCTTAACGGCGAGTGCGTTGCAGTAAGCGACAGCTTTAACGACGAAGGATACGGTGTTCCCCGTCCCTTCTACGCTCAGGCAAAGATTGAAGCGTTTACTAGTGCTAAAATGACCGTTCTTCTTGATAATCTTTTGGTTAACAAGTCGAACGCAGTATACAAAGAAGAAAGCGACCCTGACGGAAAGCTTCATGTAAATGTTGACCACGCTGACAGAGAAGAAATTCTCTACGACTTCGAGGACCTTGAGGCAGGCTCGAATTATCCCGACGGATGGACGGTTACCGGCGACAGCTCTGCCGTTACCGTTAAGGATGACGGTGAAAATAAGGCTCTTTCGGTAAGCGGAAGCACCTCTTCTATTGTCCATATCCCCTTCAATTTAAGAACCAATACCGCAAACGCCTTTAAGTTTGAAACCGACATTACTGTAAACTCGGTTGCCGACGGATCGAAGATTGAGATTATGTTCCGCGACAAGGGTGTTATGAAAACCGAAATTATGAGATTTTGGCTCGTTCCCGAAACCGAGAACGGAGAAACCTATCTTGCCTTGTACGAGGCGTCGGGAGGCATAGTAGGCTTGAGACTCAACGTTAAAATTCCTATTGGCGAAACAGTTAAATTCAGAATCGATTATTATGAGGATAAAACTGCGGCTCTTATTTACCTTGACGGAACCCTTCTCGCATCCAGCAGTGCTGTAGAAGCTTATGCTAAGAGAGGCGGTGCAGGAAAGGTTGAAATAAACAACCTTGGCACAGGCGCTGTTGATATAACCCTCGACAACGTTACTGCCGAAAAGTACGACAGCTCCTTCGACAACGCTATTAAGCCCCAAATTGATAGCATAACCCACGGTTTTGAGAACGGAATCCCCGAGGGCGGAAAGCTTAATGGTGCTGTGATAGCAGACGGTGTTGGTGGCAATAAGGTTGTAAGCTTCAAAAACGGCGGAACTCTGACTCTTCCCATAAACGAAAGAAGTGTATTTACAGGTGCATTTATTCTTAACGCAACAATAAACGTTCCTAAGAGTGCGCCTCATGGCTCAGACCTCACCATACGCATATCCGACGCTAAGGGTCAGATTATTCTCGCATATATTATCAAAGTAAATAACGGCAGTGCTCAGATCTACGAGGTAACCAAAAACAAGACCTACGATACTCCTATCGCAAGCTTTAACCTCGGAAACGATGTATCCCTCGCTATCGAGTACTATAAGAAGCAGGACGTTGCTCAGATATTCGTTGACGGTATATGTGTAGCGGTTACAAGTATCACCTTCTTCGAGGGTAGCGGACAGCTTGACGCAGCCGAAATATCTTTCGTTTCTGCGGCGGGAGGCTCTATAACCCTTGACAACGTTATTGCTGAAAGCTATAACAAGTTCTTCGTGCACCAGGTGGCAGATGGTCCTAACGTTGACGACACCAACACGACTATTAAGTTTGAAGGAAGCACCACGGGCAATCTCCCGAAACAGTTCTCCTCAGATCTTCGCTCAGCCTCTGCTGCAATACGCATAAAGGAAATGATGAGAGACAAAACCGCTACGAAGGTTCTCGCCTTCGAGAGCTCTGCGGGAGCCCAAGATAAGCTCTACCTCTCCGCACTCTCTACTGCGGCGTCCGGTACCGCAACTGTTTTTGAAACCGATATTTATCTCGACTATAACAGCACTACCACCAACTATGAGATATATCTGACAAACGGCTCGAACGCTCATTCTTATCTGTTCCTTCTGTATCTGTCAAACGGAAAGCTTACCATCGGTGACGTTACCGGTGCATCTAGCTCTTCCGTTCCCGGAAGAATCTTCGGTACGACCAAGAGCTTTGACATAGGCGAGGGCGAGTGGTTCAATCTCCGCATGGTTTACTATGCAGGCGACCACAACACCGTAAGAATCAAGACCTATATTAACGACAAACTTGCTTACGTCAGCTGCGGATACTACGGCAGAAGCACCACCACCTACGGCACTCAGCCTAAAGGCAATATAGACAGAGTTCTTATTCAGTCTTACGGTGCTCTTGTCGGTACTATGTATCTTGACGATATGAGCTTGACTTACGAGAATATCGCTCTTACAAACGATCCCCTGACTTATATTCCGAAGGAAGCCGAGCCCAACCTGCCTAACGACGAGGACGGTGCGGAAACTCTAACCTTCGAATCAAGCGGTCCGGGCAATCTTCCCGATGCGATAACCAGAGAGCTTTCGTCCGTGGGCGGCGCTCTTACGGTTGTTGACTCTCTCCGCGGAGGAGTTAAAACCAAGGCTATGGCATTCACCACAACAAAGGAGACCGGCGACAAGCTCTATATCGCTAAGACCAAGACCCTCTCGGGCTACAACGCTATTCGCTTCACCACCGAGCTGAAGCTCGAAAACCTGAATGCCGGCGGAAGCCTTTACATCTACTTCCGTAACGGAACGACCGTGCTCAACCGTATAAACCTCACCATCGGCGCGGACGGACAGATAGGCTTCAGCGATTACTATAACAGCACCTATTCCTTCTCTGATTCACTGGGTAAGACGGGTATTTCGGCTCTTGATTGGCAGACTCTTACCTTTACTCAGTATTCCTATAACGGCTTCTCAAGACTTGTGCTTGAGTTTGGCGACTTCAAGATCGTCAGCACCAACTCCTCCTGGTCGTCTCTCACTCCCGACAAGATAACCAGCCTGAGAATAGACACCTCCTCTACCTCTGATATGACTGTGCTCTTCGACAACGTGAGCCTTGCCGAGGCGATAATCGAGATTCCCGACGAGCACGAGCACACCTATTCTTCCGAGTGGTCGTCTGACGAGCTTAAGCACTGGCGCAGTGCCTCTTGCTCCGAAAATTCCGAGTGCACTCAGGCAAAAACTGACTATGCCGATCACTCTTACGGTGACGACGGTTTCTGCGTTTGCGGAGTTAAAAAACCCGAGGAAATAGTGTCTACTAATCTCGGTTACTTTGAGACTCTCGGTGGTTTTGATTACGAGGATGCAACCGATCACTGGGCTTGGTCGTCAAAAAATACCGCTAAGATAATAAGAAAATCCAGCTGGACCAGCGGTGACCAGTTTGCTGGCGGAGTACCGAATGCCACAGTAAGCTACCTTAACTTCTACAATCTTGGTGATGACAGAATTGCCGAGCTTGGTAAGGGAACGGGAAACAGCAACCCCTCTGAGGTTTATTTCGTAAAGCAAGGCGGCGGCGGAAACACTCTCGTGTTTGAAACCTACATACGTCTCAGCGCGTCGGCAGCACTTGCTTCCTCAGACGACAAGACCTTCTTGACTCTCGGATTTATAAACGAAGCCACCAACGCGGCGACAGGCTACGGCGAGATAGCTATTGTCGGAATTTCAGGCGAAGAAGCTGTTTCTTCCTACATGCTCTTTGACACAGCTCTTACCGCTGACGTATGGTACAACCTTGCTATCGAGCTGAATACTGAAACAGGCGTAGCAACCTATTATATTGATGCACAGGTTGTAGGCACAGTTCAAGCAACCGACATACCCGCGGATCTTGGATACCTTCGTGTAACCTTGTCCGGAAAAGCAAAAGCGGATAACGTAAAGTTCAATGACACATACTTTGGCTTTGTCGAAAAGCCTTGACCTAAAATTGCGTAACAGCTTGAACAAGGAGGAAATAGTAATGAAAACCTATTATGAAAACAGATGGCTTGCCATTCGTGACAAAATCAACGAAAGAGGCGCAGACGGAAACAAGGTAGTTGAAGCACTTCAGGACTACTACTCGGTATTTGAAGACAAGACGCTTCTTTGGCTCGGTAGCCTCTTTGATCCCGACATCGGCGGCTTTTATTACTCCGAAAGCGCAAGAGACAATGAGTTTATTACCTATAACGGAGTAGATTATCCTCTTATGCCCGACATTGAATCTACAAGCCAGGCGACAAACTTCTTGCAAATAAACGAGATTTTTAAGGACTGGATGGACTTTCCACGTTGGATGATAGACAAGATGACAAAATTCATCTGTGAGAGACAAGATCCCGAAACAGGCTTCTTCTATCATCCTCAGTGGCCAAAGGAGTTTGTAGATTCCAAGCCCTCAAGGAGAGGCAGAGACCTGCAGTGGGCAATCTCAATGGCGAAAAAGTATGAGTTTAAGCTCCCCTACCCCACAGCATATGAAAGACTTGAAAATCAGAAGAGTGAAGCGGACAGCAACATGCCCGAGTATCTTAAGTCAGAAGAAAAGTTCCTTTCCTATCTTAAGAGCTTTGACTGGGAAAATAAGGCATACTGGTCAGGCAATCAGCTTGCGGCGCAGGTATTGATGATAAAGGCATCAGGACTCGGTAAGGTTGCGGTAGACTTCCTTAACAGTATACAAAATCCGGCTACGGGAACATGGGGCAAATTCACAGACGGATTTGGCGCAATAAACGGATATCTTAAGATTTCTGCTGTTTATCAGGGTGTAGATCTTCCTATTCCCAACGCCGAAAAGGCGCTTAAAATCGCCTTTGACTGTACCACCGAGCCCACCGAAAAGGCAGGCTCAACCTGCTTCCAGTATAACGCATGGTTCTCGGTATGCAACATTCTTCAAAATGTTCGTAAATTTAACGGTTCTGAGGGCGAGCATCTCGCAAACGAGGCTATAACATATCACCTAAAGAACTGTATTGAGCCTATAATGAGCACTAAAGAAAAGGCCCTCAGGTTTAAAAAGCCCGCAGGCTGCTTCTCTATGGCGCCGCACGAGTCAAGCGGAACAAGCCAGGGTATGCCTGTGGCAATCTTCTACACCGATGAGGGTGACATAAACGCAAACGGAATTTGCTCCTCGGGCACAGCTCGATTGATGTTTGAAGCTTTGGGAATTGAGGATCTGTGGGTACCTATCTTCTCTCCGGAGGGCAGAGACGTATTTATGTCTGCCTTGAGACTTCCGGGGGAAATGCAATAATTTATATTCGCAAACACTTATATAAAAAACAACTAAAAAGGAAAGGAGAAGCTATGAACGAAAAGCTGAAATATTCATCGGCAGAACTCGAGATTATTGGTTTTGCTCAAAGTGATGTTATTGCAACATCCGGTGAGGGTTCATTTACAGAGGGGACATATGAACCTGACGGATGGGTATGACGCACTATGTCGAGCGTAGTTTAAAACCAACACAGCGCAAACAAAATAAAATTTACAAAGAGAAAGGTTAAAAAAATGAAAAACAAGTTTACAAAAGTGTTAATGTTTACTATGGCATTAGCTTCCATACTTTGCATGGCAATTGCTATAACAGCAAGCGCAAACGAAGCAGAAATCAAGCCCGAAATTATTTCAAAGAATATGGAATACAGCGATAAATACTCGATTATGTATGCAGTAGCTGCAGAATCTGTTGCCGAAGGTCCTGTTACTATTAACGTATACCGCGAGTATCCTACCGGCGAGTCCACTCCTGTTGGTGAATATGTTGCAACCGAACCTCAGGATGAGCAAATCGGCGGTGAAACAAGATCCGTTTATGTTTTCACCGGATTTGGTATAGGTGCCCAGGACTTTGCAGATAAGATCTATGCACAGGCAACCGACAAGGCGGGCAACAAGAGTGATGTTGTAGAATACTCGGTTGTTGAATACTTCCTTGAGCGTCTTTACGGTGGTTACGAAATCGATTCCATACAGAAGAATCTCTATGAAGCAGGCCTTGCTTTCGGAGCAGCAGCACAGGATAGATATGCTCCAAGCGATGCGTACAGAGTCAATGAATACAAGTATGTAAGAGTTGTTGGCGGAACTGCAAACGGTGTTGCTAAGGGCATGTTCCTCGAAGGAACCGAGCTCACCCTCTCTGAGAATGCGGATGGCTGGCAGGTTACAACCGCATCTGACGGTGTAACCGAAAAGATAGAGGGTACAACCTACGTGCTTAAAGATAACGCGCTTATTGAGGCTTGTGTAAGAGAGCCTGACCTTGCTTACAGCTACTTTGAGAAACAGAAGGCCGCTGGCGAAAAGGTGTTTGATTATAATTTCGATAGTCTCAGCTATGAAGCTCTCTACAAGGGTGGCTCTAATGATAATCAATTCTTGATGAAGTCTTCGAACATGAGCAGTGGGTTTAATAATGGATCCGGTTGGGTCGCTGCCGGTACTCACAATTCTGACGATACAACAGACAAGGCGATACGTATCGGTAAAAATAATGCCAGTGGGTCGAACACTCAGAATATCAAGCTTGGTTTCTATAATGTAAACGTTTCTGATATGAACTGCGTTGTATTTGAGACCGAGTTTAAGCTTTCCATCGCTGACATTGCGTTGTCATCCACCACCAATCGCATGATCTCCAACTTTGGTTTCTCTACGGCTTACAGTACTACATATAATGTAACCAATATGGTTGACACCGCTGCAATCAGTGGTCCGTTTGATGCTACGTTACAGAACTTCACATCAATGATTTACAGTGGCACAGACCAGACCTTCGAGAACGATACATGGTACAGATTAACTATGGAATACTACAAGGAAGAGGGCATTATCAGGTATTATGTTGACGGTTATCTTGTAAAGACTGTAGAGGCTGCGAAGAACCTTGAAATAACAAACGTTGAGTTCGTGTTGAACGGCGGTTTACTTGGCTCGTGCATCTACTTTGACAATACCTATTTTGGTACTGTTGATAAAACCTTGGCAGAATAATTCATTATCAAACATAAATGCATAAAGATAAAGCAGACCGTCTACTGGCGGTCTGCTTTGTAAAAAAGAAAATGAAACAATGAACATACAGATTTTAAGAGATACACAAACCATAAGATATGCTGCGGAAGAATTGAAAAAATACCTCCACATGATGGACAGCAGGGTAGAAGCGAATATAATACCTGCACGTGAGCTGTCTAATTGTGCTATAAACCTCGGATATCTTTCCGATTTTTCTCTTTCAGAGGATGATGTATCGGATGCAATGATAGATGATGTTATCGAAGTTAAGATAGATTGCCTCCGGGGATATATTGCCGGAAGCAACGAAAGAAGCATTCTTTTCGGCGTTTATAAATATTTGAAATCCGCGGGCTGCCGCTGGGTTCGCCCCGGTGACGAGGGTGAATATATCCCAAAGGCGGATATGAAAAACCATAAATTTACATACAGAAAAAAGGCGGATTACCCCTTCCGCGGTCAGGCTATCGAGGGCGCTGTCAGCTTTGAGCATGTGCGCGATACTATTCTTTGGCTGCCCAAGGTGGATATGAACCTGTTCCAAATAGAACAGATAGTGCCCTACAACTATATGAGCCGTTGGTATCTCCACGCGGCTAACACAAAGCTCCCGCACGACGACATTCCCTACGAGGATTACGTGAGATATGCCTCTGAGCTTGAGCTTATCGTTAAAAAGTGCGGGCTTCAGCTTCACGGCCTCGGTCACGCTGCCCTTAACGAGGCATTCGGCATAAGATACAAGGCTCCTTATATGACATATGATATTCCCGAGGATGCAAAGGATGCCTTAGCGCTTGTTCAGGGGGAGCGGAAGCTCTTTAACGGTCATCCAATGCAGACCCACCTCTGCATGTCACAAAAGTGGGTCAGAGACAGAGTTGTAAACTGGCTTATAGATTACATGAAAGAAAAGCCATATATCGACTTTATGCACTTCTGGCTTGCCGATGCGATTAACAACCAATGCGAGTGTGAGGACTGTAAGAAAAAGACTCCCACCGACTGGTATGTTGAAATGCTTAACGAGATTGACGCAAGACTCACCAAAGAAAAAATTGACTCAAAGATTATATTTATAATGTATGTTGACACCCTTTGGCCGCCTATTATAGAAAAGCTCAATAATCCCTCAAGATTTATTATGACCACCGCCTGCGGCTCGGGCAAGGGTTATTCAGACAAGCGCCGCGAGGGCGGTATACCAAAATGGGAGCGCAACAATTATTCAATAGTTGGCGGTCTTGATATGGCGCTTACCTTTATTGATGGCTGGAAGCCAATATTTGACGGACCGAGATTTGTTTACGAATATATGTTCTACACAGGACACTATGCCGACCCCGGATATATGACCTTTGCAAGAAAGGTTGCTAAGGATATGAGGGAGCTTAAGGTTACAGGCTTTGACGGAATTATGAGCGACCAGACACAGCGTTGCTATTTCCCGACGGGTTTGCCGGTAAGCATTTTTGGCGAATTTCTCTTTGACACAGGGCTTGACACCGAGGAATATATCGACAAATACATGCAGGACTCTTTCGGCGCAGACTGGAGAGAGGCAAAGAATTATCTCGAAAAAATTTCCGCATCTTTCGACCTTGAGGCAATGACACAGAATACTGACGTCACGGCTCAGGACACGGGATGTGTTGACGTAAACTCTAAAAAGGCGCGCATTATCGGCAACACGCAGGTAGGTGACGTTATTGCAACCGTTCCCGAAACGGTAGATAAGTTTGCACCCGTAGTAGAAAGAAATCTTACACTTTCAGACAAGTGCCAGAGGGAGTCTTGGCGTATTCTTAAATATCATAGCGAATACTGCAAGGGAATTTCAAAGGTATACTTTGCTCTTTCAAGAGGCGACCAAAAAGGCGCTCTTAAAATCTACGAGGAGTTCCAAGACTATCTATCCGAAATAGAAATGGAAATTCACCAATACTTTGACCTTTACCTATTCAATCAGAGAACAAGACAGGTTATAGCCGGTAAATAAAACGAAGTTAATATGATTTAATGAAAGAGGAGACCTTTTTATGAAGAAAAAGACAGCACTCGGTGTTATGCTCGACGTTTCGAGAAATGCCGTTATGAATATGGAAAATCTTAAGAGATACTTTGATGTTCTCAAGAAGATGGGCTACAACTGCGTATTTCTCTATGCAGAGGATACTTACGAGGTAGATGGCGACCCATACTTTGGATATATGCGCGGAAGATATTCTAAGGAAGAAATGCGCGAGATGGACGAGTACGGCAGAAGTGTCGGTATTGAGGTTATCCCCTGCATTCAGACTCTTGCCCACCTTACCCGCATCAGCAAGTGGGAGCAGTATGTAATGGATACACCTGATATACTTATGGTCGACGATGAGTCTACATATGAGTTTATTGACAGAATGTTTAAGACCCTTTCCGAGTGCTTTGCTACCAAGAGAATCCACGTTGGTATGGACGAGGCTCATATGCTTGGAAGAGGTAAGCATCTTGATAAGTACGGATACGAAACTGTTGATGTGCTTATGACACGCCACCTTGACAGAGTTTGTGAGATCGCTAAAAAATACGACTATGAGCTTATGATATGGTCGGATATGTACTTCCGCCCTTGGAACAACGGTGATTATTATATAGGAAAGGCAGAGATGCCCGAGGAATATATAAAGGCGCTTCCCTCTAATGTTATTCCTGTATATTGGGATTATTACTCGAAAGACCCACAGCGCTATGACGACATGATTTATAACCACACCCAGCTTTCTGATAAGACATGGTTTGCGGGCGGCGCTTGGACCTGGGGCGGCTTTGCTCCCCATAACGGCTGTTCAATAAAGTGCTCTCCTCCTGCTATTGAGGCTTGTAAAAAGTACGGCATTAACAATATCTTTGTTACCATGTGGGGTGACAACGGT
>JAZOAA010000010.1:0-3157 GCA_045595265.1 Eubacteriales bacterium | reverse complement strand
AGGTGCTATAACCGAGCTGCAGCCGCAAATAGTGGACTCCTCACCGAGAGAAACCGATGCTCGAAGCAGATATGCATTTGTGTTATAGCAAAGAAAGCGGTTGATGATAGAAAGAGCCTCGTGGGTGTCTGTGCGCTGGTGAGATGTGCCGATTATAATATCCACGTTCTCTCTCGCTATGCGTGCAAAGCTCTCGTAGAAATAAAAATCGTAGCAGGTAAGAAAGGCAAAGCGAAGGCCCTCAAGCTCAAGTATGTAAGGCTCGTTAAACTCATAACTGTATCCGACGTCAACTCCGTGACCGCCCCGTTCGCGCGTGCGCACCTCGCTCGGTGCAGGGTGAGTCTTGAAATACCTGCCTACAATATTTCCCTCGCGGTCGAAGGCGTGAGTCGTATTGCGAAATCCTTTTTCCGTAGGATATGCCGCGTTGACGAAAACTATCGCATGACATCTTTTCGCCGTCTTTTGCGCCTTTTCCATAATTACCGGATTGTATTTTGCAGATGCGGCATGAAAATCGTCATATCCCCGCGCATCTGCGGGAATATCCGAATATTCGGGAAGAACTATCAGATCAAGTGTGTCGTCACACTCATCGAGAAGCTGAAGCTGCCTGTTAAAGCAGTCGTCAATGTCTCTTACGTCGAATGAATAGTACGGTTGAATAATGCAAACCTTCATAATTTATATTAGCCTTTCAAAAAATCTGAGTTATATCCGTTCTTTGTCAAAAAATCAAATGAAGAATCTAAAATTTCTTCAAAATCGGGAATATATCGCTCATAATCCTCGTAAAAATATTGCTCGTGAATCATGACCTTTATCACTTTTCTATCGAGAAGGGAGGAGAGCTTTTCTAAAATCTTCTCTTTTTTGAAAAGATTAAGCACTATATCTATCGCGCCGTAGGTAACTCCGTCCCTTGTGACAAATTCTCCGAGTATGAGCCTCTCGCACTCCGAATAGGTGCTTTGGTAAGAAACTGTCGGCTCTTCCCGAGTGCCGTAAAGACCGAGAAGCCCCATGTAGCCACACTCCTTAATAGCCCGAGTTCCATCGTCCGTTAAGGCGCAGTAGTGAACGGTCGTCGTTTTCGCAAGGGAATTTTCTCCTGCAAATCTGAGTATCTCCAGGTTTACCCGAGAGCAGTCGTCAAACACCTCGCCGTACCCCGAGTTCTCGTACGGCTTCACGTTTTCGAGCCTTGAATGGAATGAGAGCTTCAGCCAGTCGGAGCAGCTTTCCCATTCATTCTTATATTTGTCGGTCATATCACGAAGGCAAAATCCATCACATTCAAAGAAAAGATTGAGCTGTACCCGAAGCCCGAATTTTTCGTGAAACCTCTTATACATCGCAAGATACGGGTGCTCAAAAATGCTATCGTATCCGCCCTCGCATATTTCTTTTAGAAATCTTATGTTATCGTCTACGGTAAAAATAAAATTTTTCATTTAAGCTGTCTTAAAAACCTATAGTATCCTTTGAGTATTGCTCCGGCTTGAAGCCCTCGATGTCAACCTCGTCAGCCGATATTCCAAGCTCATTACATATTACGGAAAGAACCTTTCCGCCTATCGCCTCAGTGCCCTCGGGAGTGTAGAAGTGTACCGCGTCGGAGTGGTATTTCTCGGGGAAGCTCTGTGCAAGAATATAAAGATCGTTTATAATAACACCGTGCTTTTTCATAACTCCTTTTGCCGCCTCGTTGAATTTTTCAATAGTTGAGTTATGGCGCTTGAAGTTAGGAGCGCATTTTTCTTCAATAACGGGGGTAGAGGTAGCAAAAACCAACTTCGCCTCCGGGAATAGCATACGAAGCCTGAGAGCAACTCTCTCAATCTCGTATTCGTAAAAATCAAGAGTGGAGTGCGGCTCGCCGTCAAACGCCTCAAGGCAGTCCCAAAGTCCGGCGTTAAAATGTACTAAGTCAACGTCATCTTTGCAGCAGAACTTTTCCTTCCACTCGTGAGCGTAGCGAAGCACGTATTCTGCAAAACGGCAGTTGTCCTCTGGATAATATACCTCGGCAGAATTTTTCAGGGCGTCCTTTACGTATTTATCATATCCCATTCTGATAGAATCGCCTATAAGTACTATTTTTTTCATTTTTCAAGCTCCTTTATGTATTTTATTTCACAAGCAAAATGCTCTGTTATCACAGGCGGCTTATCAACTCTAATAAATCCGTTTTTTTCGTAAAAGCGCTGCGCCGCTATCATATTGTCACACGTCTCAAGATAGCAGCTGTTATAGTATTTTTTCGCATATTCAAGCGCGACATCGAGCAGCCTATGTGCAATCCCCGTGCCTCTCGCACTTGGCAGACAGTACATCTTTTGCAGCTCGCAGAGCTTATCAGCCCCCTCAAGCCTGCCGATGCCGACACCGCCGACAATCTCGCCGCGCTCGTCCTCCGCCACCCAGTATTTGTTACCCTCGGTGCAGTAGATTTCTGAAAAGCGCGAGAGATTCGGGTCAGCCCAAGCAGTTCCCTCGTGATTAGCTCCGAACTCGATAAGGCAGGAGCGTATAACGCTCTCAACGGCTCTGTCATCTCTTTTTTCGATTTCTCTTATTAAGTAATTCATAAATATTCCTTCTCTGCGATGGTGAAACGAAGCTTTGATCCTTGTTAATTTTCGCTTGAGAAAAGCGTCGCCCGTCTATGCTTCGTCTATGGCGCACAGCTCAATGCCGACCACACCGTATTTATTTTGCTCTTCCTTGGAATAATACTCTTCCATATCGGAAGGGCTGGCGCTGTCAACGTCCTCCCGCGTGTACCCACACTGTAAAAGAGGCAAAGCCTTATACAATTCATCAAAATTATTAAAAACGTGCAGCTTCTTAACGGTGGCGCGTATCTGCTCACCTCCATAGGTGTTAGTAAAGGTGATTACGTCGCCCTCTTTGATTTTCTGACGCTTTTCATCATATAAACGCAGTTCTATCGTTTTTTCACCGCTCCTTATCATTTCAAACGGCGCCCTATGAAGCTTCATATCGTGCATATTCGTCTCTTTCCTTAAAAGAGTAACACTCTCGACGTGTCCCGTCGCGGGGAACAAATCAAACGGTGTAACTTCGTTTCCGATATATCCAAGCTTCTTGAATATCACCATATCCCTTGCAAGAGTCTGTGGATTGCATG
>JAZOAA010000009.1:0-3277 GCA_045595265.1 Eubacteriales bacterium | reverse complement strand
GGTTCTATTAAACAGATTCGTCAGCTTGCAGGTATGCGTGGTCTTATGGCATCTGCAACAGGTAAGACAATCGAAATGCCTATTAAGGCGAACTTCCGTGAGGGTATGAAAATCCTCGAATACTTTACCGCTGCCCGTGGTGCTCGTAAGGGTCTTGCGGATACAGCGCTTCGTACAGCAGACTCGGGTTACCTTACCCGTCGTCTTGTTGACGTTTCGCAGGACGTTATCGTTCGCGAGCAGGATTGCGGAGCAAAATCCGGTATTATTGTTTCTGATATCGTATCCGGTCAGGTCGTAGTTGAGAAGTTCTTCGAGCGACTTATCGGCAGATATACCGTAAACGACGTTGTCAACGAGGAAACGGGCGAGCTTATCGTTCCCGCTAACACGATGATTGACGAAAACATGGCAAACGATATCATAAATGCGGGTATTACGCAGGTTGAGGTTCGTACCATTCTCCGCTGTCTTGCAAAGCGCGGTGTTTGTGCTCATTGCTACGGTGCAGACCTTGCACACGGCTCGACCGTATCCATCGGTGAGGCTGTCGGTGTTATTGCGGCGCAGTCTATCGGTGAGCCCGGTACTCAGCTTACGATGAGAACCTTCCACACCGGCGGTGTCGCAGGTTCCGATATTACCCAGGGTCTTCCCAGAGTCGAGGAGCTCTTCGAGGCAAGAAGACCTAAGAAAACGGCGGTTGTTACCGAATATTCGGGTACTGCCCGTATCGTTTCCGATAAGAAGCTTTCCAAGGTTATCATTCAGGGCGCTCTTGATGTTAACGGACTTCCCGCAGCAGAAGAGATCATTTATGAAATACCCTTCGGTATGCGTCTTTGCATAGAGGACGGACAGGAGCTCGTTCGCGGCCAGCAGCTTACAGAAGGTTTCCTTAACCCCGCTGACGTTCTTCATATGAACGGTATTGATGCGGTTTACGATTACATCATTCGCGAGGTACAGAAGGTGTATCGCGGAGAGGACGTTGAGATAAACGATAAGCATATCGAGTGTATCACACGTCAGATGACTCGTAAGGTAGAGATAGAGGATGCCGGAGATACCGACTTCCTTGTTGGTACAAAGGTTGACGTTGTAGAGTTCCGTGAGGAAAACGAAAAGATTCAGGCGAGAATAGATGCCGGTGAGGTAGGACTTCGCAAGGCAGAGGGCGCACCTCTTCTCCTTGGTATCACCAAGGCGGCTCTTATGACCGACTCCTTCCTTTCCGCAGCGTCCTTCCAGGAGACTACGAGAGTTCTTACCGAGGCTGCCATTAACGGCAAGCAGGATAAGCTTCTCGGTCTTAAGGAAAACGTCATTATCGGCAAACTCATACCCGCAGGTACCGGTCTTGGAAAGTATCGTGCAATAGAGGTAAAGGATGACGGAGCAGATGAGATTGACGACGCTGAAGAGCCTGATGATGAAAAAATCGCATCTTCAGATGACTCAACATACGATGCTTGTGAAGATCCTTGCGGCAATGATATAATTGCATAAATAAGACTTTTTGACAACTATTATTGTCAAAAACGGGCGATTTGCGCTTTGAAATGCTAAAATCGCCCGTTTTTTAATTGCTATGTTCGGGCTTGTTATTACACATCTATTTCATGTTAATTATTGCTATTGACATTTTTAATCAAAAATGTTAAAATATAGTAGAATGTTTTTTATTAACGCTTAACAGCGGATAAAGGTTGCTATGGAAAATATTGAAATTAAAGATAAGATTGCAGACGTTGATTCTAAGCCGAAGGCGGAAGAGGCGCAAATAAAGGTTTCTGTTGTAATGCCTATATACAACGCCTTTGACTATCTTCGCCCCGCGCTTGACAGCATTATTGATCAGACACTTAAAGAGATAGAAATCATCTGTATCGACGACGGCTCTACCGACCGCTCGCTTGATATTGTTAAGAAGTATCAAGAGGCGGATAAGCGCATAAGAATTGTAACCGAAAACAATGCAGGCGTTTCTACTGCCAGAAACAAGGGTATAGTTCGCACAAAGGGCGAATATATAATTTTCCTTGATGCCGACGATTTTTACGAGCCCACCCTGCTTGAGAAGCTATATAATCTTGCTACTGAAAAGGAGCTTGATATAGCGTTTTCAAAGTTCGATATTTACAATAATAAGACTGCGAAGTTTTCATCTGCAATAGATGAAGACCATGGGGATATTTTTGACGGCGGAGCTGTCGCTTCCAAAAATGAATTTCCGGATACTATTTTCTTAAGTGCCACAGGATATGTTTGGAACAAAATGTTCAAGGCATCATTTATCAAGGAGAAGGAACTTGCGTTCGCTCCCGAGCTTTACATATTTGAAGACGTGCATTTTGTTTGCGCAGCTATTTCGCTTGCTGACCGTATAGCGCGTCTTGACGAGGTGCTTATACATCACAGAGTATATTCGGAACAATCGCGCGCGAAGCTTTTCCGCAAGTATTATAACAACGTTCCCGAGGTCTACCTCAAAATAAAAGAATTTCTTACTCATAACGGAACGTATATTCCGCTGAATATTTCTTATCTTAATCTTTCCGCAAGCCGTCACTACAAGATATATAATCTTCTTACCGGTGATTCAAAAAAAGTTTTTTGGAACCTTCTGCATACAGGCAAGGCCGAGGCTATGGGCTGGTACAAGCACGATAGCTCCGACTTTGAAAGCGATGAGGTTTATGACTTTGTCGCAAACGTGGGACTTTATTCCTTTGAGCAGTATGAAAAAAGAAAAAAACGAGGCAAGGAACTTGATACCGAAAATCTGCCTACCGACACCTTGAATAAAAAAATAAAGAAAGCTAAACGTAAGGAAAAAATCTCCGACGCGAGCCATACTTTGTTCGGAAAGTTCAAAAGAAAAAAGACAAAATGAATAAAAAAGCAACCGCCCCGGCATAAAACGGGTGGAGTGAACCCAAGGCAATGGACACGAAATAAAAAAACTTTTCGTAGAATAGCTTTGATTTGCTCTTAAAAGCTCGTGTTTTCACGAAACTGACATCGTTTCTTATACGGTGTCAGTTTCGTTTTTAGTTGAATACGTTCGTAATTGTAGAAATGAATGTATTCACCAAGGAGGATGCGCGCCTCCTCCTTGGTCGCCGGTGTGTATCGATGAAGCCACTCAGATTTGAGCGTGCTGAAGAAATTTTCAGCACAAGCATTATCTAATGGCGTTCCCGGACTTGACATTGACGGAGTTATGTGGTAAGATTTTGTTAGCTTAAAATACCCCTCTGAAGTGTATTGAAAG
>JAZOAA010000008.1:0-11322 GCA_045595265.1 Eubacteriales bacterium | reverse complement strand
GTTATTTTAAGAAAAAATCATTATTGCATTACCTATTTTATTATGTTATAATTCCTTTATTATACTCTGCGAGGAGAAAAAATGAGCGAAAATTTTGTTAAATTCAAAACCAGGCTTTTACATATCCGAGTTTTTAAGTCGCTTCTTCTCGGTGCGGCGTGCGGTCTGTTTGGCGGTGGCGTGTGGCTTCTGCTCTCAAGACTTGCTTTAATACCTGCTGAGCCGTTTATTGCGATTTTTGTCGGGCTTGGTCTGTTTATACTTGGCGGCGGAGTCGGCTGGCTTGCGTTCAGAGTCGGAGACTTAGAGCTTGCACGCAGGCTTGACAAGCGCTTTGACCTTAAAGAGAAGGCGCAGACAATGGTTGCCTTTCGCGATGAGGACGGAGATATGGTCCGGCTTCAGAGGCAGGATGCCGGGGCGGCGCTTGGCGAGATAGAGGCATCCAAATATAAAGAAAAATACATATGGATATATCCCGTGCTTGCAGCAGCAGGAGCGCTCGTGCTCGTTCTTTCGTTTTTCGTACCGGACAGGCGCAATTACGAGCCGCCCGAGTACGTTAAGCCCTTTGCGATAAGCGAGTTTCAGATAGCGGGAGTTGAGGAGCTTATAAAGTATACCGAAACCTCCGAGGCAAACGAGGAGCTGCGTAATGCTGTAAGCGCAGAGCTTAGGAGTCTGCTTGCAGAGCTTAAGGAAATTGATACCGAGCCTATGATGCAGGCGGCGCTTGCCGAAAGCATGGCTATTTTGTGCGACGTGGCTTACGATGCATCGTCCATGACAGAGATAGCGCAGTCGCTCTGGTCAAGCGGGGATAAAACCGTTAAGGAAATTGCGAAGGCGATTAATACGGGCGATTGGCGCGAGGTCTCGTGGGGCGTGTTTGCCGAGGGATTTGCACAGCTTCGCCTTGCATTTAATCACTCTTTGGCAGGCACGGCGGAGGCAGACGAGGCTGTCATGCTTGATGAAACTGTGTGGCTTCTTGAGAGTGCCGCGCTTAAAACAGAAACGGAGCTTACTCTCTCCGGAGTTGATGAGGACGACCCTCTTCGCACAGTCCTTCTTCTATTCATGAAGGGTGAAACCGAAAAGGACGGGGAGAAGATTTACGGTATAAGTAAAATTGCCGACCTGTACTCCGACGGAACGTATGACGGTATGATGAGCGGGCTTGATGCTACGTTTGCCGGCATGGCAAGCGAGATATACGCAGTTCTTGCCGCGCAAAAGACGGATACGAACGTTGTCGAGCACGTTATGACAAGGCTTTCGGAGCTGTTCTTCGTGCCTTTGCCGAGATTTGAGCGCCCCGCGCTTACAGAGCATAGCCAAGGCGGCTCGGATGAAGGAAAGGACGACGACCAGACGCACGACGGCGGTATCGGCGAGGGTGCGGTGTTCGGAAGTAATGACCTAATACTTAATCCCGAAACGGGCGAGTACGTTGAATACGGAACGCTTATCGACGGATATTACGCTCTTATGTATGAAAAAATTCAAAACGGTGCATACACCGAGGAGCAAGCAGAAATTATAAAGAATTATTTCGCTATACTTTACGGCGGAATGGAAAAAGAGGAAGGTAACTAACAATGAATGAGCTTAATGTAGAAAGAATAACGATGTTCAGCGAGAAGGTCGCTAAAATCAAGAGCGAGATAGCAAAGGACGTCGTAGGACAGACAGACATAATAGATAACGTAATAACAGCGATAGTTGCAGGAGGCAACGTTCTTCTCGAGGGTGTTCCCGGAGTTGGAAAAACGCGTCTTGTACGCTCGCTTGGAAAGGTACTTTCGCTCCCGTTCTCGCGTATTCAGTTCACACCCGACCTTATGCCCTCCGACGTTACCGGTACTAACGTTGTTGAGAAGGACGAGGACGGCAGACTGGTAACCAGCTTCCGCCGAGGACCTATATTTGCAAATCTCGTGCTTGCCGATGAGATAAACCGCGCAACTCCCAAGACCCAGTCTGCAATGCTTGAGGTAATGCAGGAGCATAAGGTAACAGTCGGTAACGATACGTATAAGCTCGCAGAGCCGTTCTTCGTGCTTGCTACTGAGAACCCCATTGAGCAGGACGGTACTTATCCGCTTCCCGAGGCTCAGATGGACAGATTTATCTTTAAGCTTATAGTCAGCTTCCCCACCTCCGAGGAGCTTATCGATATTGTAAAGATGACCCAGATTACTATGGAGGAGACTGCCGAGGCTGTTGTAAACGGCGAGGACATCCTTGCAATGCGCGCACTCGCGTCCGAGGTTCCCGTTTGCGACGAGGTGCTTAAGTATGCAATAGACCTTGTTTCAAATACTCACCCCGAGCTTGCAGACTCCGCTCCCTCGACTAAGAAGTACATAAAATACGGTGCATCTCCCAGAGCCGCGCAGGGTCTTATCACAGCGGCAAAGGTTCGCGCGCTTATGAATGGCAGATATAACGTTTCGTACGAGGATATCGACACTCTTGCTTACCCTGTATTAAGACACAGAATGAAGGTTAATTATGCAGCGATAAACGATAAGCTCGGCGTTGACGATGTTATCGGAATGATAATAAAGGAAACTAAAAAGGGTCGTTAAATGAAAAAAATGGTAATCGACGAGGCGTTTCTCGGAGAGCTTGAGGCTCTCTCTACGCTTCTGAAAAACAACGTGGCGGGCATGTTCGGCGGCAACCGCCGCAGTAAAAGCTTTGGCTCATCGTCCGAGTTTGCGGATTACCGAGATTATGTTCCCGGAGACGACGTTACTAAAATAGACTGGAACGCGTATGCAAGATTTGATAAGCTTTACGAGAAGCTTTATTTTGACGAAAGGCAGATGCACACCAGGATATATATCGACGTCAGCCGTTCTATGAATCACGGCAGCGAGGAGAAGGCACAGCAAGCGATAAGGCTTGCGGCAGCCTTTGCGTATCTCTCGGTTGCAGAGCTTGATAAGGTATCTGTTTATGCTATTCGCGGAAACGCCCTTGAGGAAATCGTCTACGGCATGGTAGGTAAGGATTCGTTTCTTAATTGCATAAACGCTCTTAATGACATCGTGTTTGATTCGGATGCCAAAATCAGCGAGGCGATAGCACCCTCGAAGATTGGTATGGGCGACGGATATTCCATTATTATCTCGGATTATCTCACGGACGAAAACTTTGAGCACGCGATAGACCTTCTTGCCGAGAAAAAGCGTGATATACTTTGCGTTCAGATACTCTCAAGAGAAGAGATAAATCCGCAGATGCGCGGAAAGATGCATCTGTTTGATTCCGAGAATCAGAACAGCTTCTTCCGCAAAAAAATAGACCAAGATATAGTCCGCGCATATAAGGACGCGCTTAATTTCGTTACTGACAGAATACGCACCTATTGCGAGTCGCGCGGCGGTCAGTATCTCTTCGTTCCCGCGCACCTTACTCTGAACGAAATCTTCTTTGAAAAGCTTACTGATATGGGGGTGGTAAAGTGACGTTTATATATCCCCTCGGACTCATCGGCTTGATAGGCGTGCCGATAGTTATTTTAATTTATATATTGAGAAGCAAATATACAGAGCAGACCGTTCCGTCAACGTATCTTTGGCTTCTCAGCGAGCGCTTTTTCAAGCGCAGAAATCCGTTCAGCGGTCTTACGGGCATAATAAGCCTTATTTTGCAGATACTGACGGTCGTATTCGTTTCTCTTGCCATTGCACGCCCAGTGTTCATTATTCCCGAATCGGCAGAGAATTACTGCTTCGTGCTGGACTGTTCGGGCAGTATGAATATCGATTCTGACGGCAAGAGCCGTTTCGAGCTTGCTAAGGAAAAAATTGCCGAAATGATAGACTCGTCTGTTGACGGCAGTACATATACTCTTGTCACCGCAGGCAGCGAGGCAAACGTCGTTTACGAAAAGGCGGACGATAAGGCGATAGCAAAGGAGCTTCTTTTCGAGCTTGAGTGTACGGACGGCGAGATTGATTATTCAAACGCGCTTTCGACAGCGCAGAGCTACTTCTCAGCCAACCGTTCTACATCAGTAATACTCGCCACCGATAAGAGCTTTGCGAAGTGCGAAAATGTCGAAATTGTAAATGTTGGTTTGCAAAATGTGCAAAATTACGCAATTTCTGACGTTGAAGGCGAGCTTACGGACGGAGTCCTTTCTGCAAAAGCTAACGTGTATTCGTTTTTAGACGCAGGTACGGTCGAGGTCGCGTTTTACGTTGACGGCTCTGACAGTCCCGTGGCGCAAAAGCAGGTTGAGGTCTCACCCGATGCGCCCTCTGCCGTTCAGTTTACGTATGCTTCGGATTCGTTTTCTTCCTTCCGCTTGGTTGTAAAAAATTCCGATGCTCTCGCATCCGATAATGAAGTAATTTATTACAACAAAGAGAGCGAAGAGGAGATAACCGTTCTCGTAGTCAGCGAAACGCCCTTCTTCTTCGAGGCAGTTCTTGACGTAAATACCGATGCGAAGGTGGATACCGTCTTGCCAGAGGATTATAAGGACGGAACCGACTACGGAATGTATATATTCCACTCCTTCACGCCCGACACTCTGCCGGACGGCGCCGTATGGCTCGTCAACTGCACTCGCAGCGTAGACGATGCGGGCTTCGGTATTCGCGGAGTTATAGGACTTGATGCTCCCGACAGGATAGAGAAATCAAATTCCACCTCAAGCATTGCCAGAAAATTGCTTTCAGGCATAGAGGGAAGAGATATTTACATCTCCGAGTACGTTAAGTACAGCGGTATGTATACTAAATTTACAACCCTCTTCTCCTACGGCTCAAATCCCTTGATTTTTGCCGGCACAAACGCGCTTGGCAACCGCCAGGTCGTGTTTGGCTTTGACCTTCACACCTCTGATATAGCTCTTTCACCCGATTTTGCACCCCTTATGCAAAATCTGTTAGAGTTCTCATGCCCCGACGTTGTTGAGCATACCGATTACGTATGCGGCGATACTGTTAATATAAACATAACCGCCAATGCGAAAAATCTTAAGGCTACTTCTCCCGACGGAGATAACATCTACATTGACACAGGCTCTGACGTCTGCACTCTCTCGCTTGATAAGGTGGGTACGTACACCGTCAGCATGACTGTTGCAAACGTAGAGCAGAGGTATAAAATCTTTTCTTCCGCACCGATAGCGGAGAGCGACCCCGACAGCACGGGCGAGGACTTCTCGCTTGTCGGAGTCAGAGAATACGAAAAGGCAGACGGTAAATACGATCCTGTTGCTATCTTATTTATATGTCTTGCCGTGATATTTACTGCGGATTGGATGGTGTATTGCTATGAAAAGTATCAGCTTCGATAATCCGTATTGGCTTCTTATTGCTATTCCTTTAATAATAGCACTGCTCGTTCCGTATTTCATTTCCGTTACCAAGGATAACAAAACGAAGGGCTGGATCGCATCCTTGGTTATTCACTTTGTCATCATAGCAGCCGTAGCTCTTGCCGCAGCAGGACTTGCGCATACCACGGTAATGACGAGAACGAAGGTTTACGTGGTTGCCGACGTTTCATATTCGTCCGAGAGAAATCTCGACCTTATCGACGGGTATATACAGAACGTTAAAGATGCTCTTCCGCAAAATTCCAGGCTTGGTATAGTTTGCTTCGGAAGAGATTACGAAATACTCACCTCTTCCGGTGAGGCAGTAAGAAGCGTTAAGGAATCAACGGTTGATAAGAGCGCAACGGATATTGCCGCAGCGCTTGACGCGACCTCAACCTTCTTCAGCACCGATGAGATAAAGCGCATAGTGCTTATTACCGACGGTTATGAAACCACGGGAGACGGCAAGGCTGCTTCGGCAGTCGAGCGCCTTATCGCAAACGATATAAAGCTTGACGTAATCTATCTTGATAACAACCTTAAGGAAGGCGAGCGCGAGCTTCAGCTCTCGGATATCGAATACACCGAGGCTACCTATCTTGACCGCGAGTCAACCCTCAAGGTGCTCGTTGAATCCAATTCCGACGAGGAGGTAAGGCTTGACCTTTACCGCAAGGAAGAGAGCGGAGCGTATAAGAAGCTTGACACCACCGTTGCCGCGGTGGAAAAGGGACTTAATATTCACACCTTCCCCCTTCCTACCGATACGGCAGGCTCGTTTGAATATAAGGTTGAGCTTACTTGCTCTGCCGACGTATCACCGCATAACAACAGCTTTTCGTTCATTCAGAGCGTTGCCGAGAAGCGTAACGTGTTGCTCGTCACAGATAACAGAACAGACGTCACCGTCTTTTCGAATATGTATGCGGAAACCGCCAATCTTGACGCTTATATCGCAAGTTACAGCGGCGGCAAGCCCGCAAAGTACGTTAACGGCTCGTTTGTAACATACCTTACTGACAAAACCAATCCCCAAAATCGCACACCGGTTGAAATCCCCTATACGATAGAGCTTCTCTCGCAGTACGATGAGATAATACTCTCAAACGTTGATATCAGAAACATAAATAACGTTCACGCATTTGTAGACTCCATTGACATAGCCGTTTCCCAGTACGGAAAGAGCCTGATAACAATGGGCGACCTTCAAATGCAGAATAAAACCGACGAGATATTTGCAAAGCTCGAGGAGCTTTTGCCTGTAAATTACGGCAATGCAAACGCGGATGCAAAGCTTTATACCATAGTTCTCGACGTTTCGAGGTCTATGAACGATATGTCCCAGCTTATAATAGCAAAGGATGCTGCGACAAAGCTTGTTTCTCTTCTTGATAACAAGGACTACGTTTCTCTCGTAACCTTCTCCGGCGAGGTAAGGGTTGACCTTCTGCCCACAAGGCTCGGAGACTGCAGGGAAGAGCTTTACAGCATGATTCAGAATGCCGCGCCCGCGCAGGGAACCTACATCGGAGCAGCTCTTAAGAGTGCTTACGACAATATGCGGCTTCTCGCGTTTGAGAAAAAGCAGATAATGCTTATAAGCGACGGTCTTTCATTTACTTACGAGAGCGAGGATGCCGCTACTATTGCCGAAAGCTGTAAAGAAAACGGCATTGTGGTTTCCACCGTAAACGTCTTGAGCCATACAGTACCGGAGGCGTGCACGCGCCTTAGCTCCATTGCTGAGTATGGCGGCGGAAATTATTACGTTATCGACAGTGAAGAAAAGGTAGCAGACCTTATTTTTGCAACCGTTGCCGACGAGATGACCGAATCTATCGTCGAGGGCGATATTCCCGTAACGGTCAAGAGCTACCGAGAGGGAATTATGGAGGGCTTTATGTCCTTCCCCAACGTAGGCGGATACGTCAATACGGGTGCAAAGCTCGATGCTACGACGGTTCTTGCCGTTGATTACAAAAAGAATGAAAAAACCACCGTAGAGGTTCCCCTCTACGCATATAGACATCACGGAAACGGCACTATTGCAACCTTCACCTCCAGTGTTTCTGCCGGTTGGCTCAATGAGTGGACGTTTGATTTCAGAGAGCAGTTCTTCCACAATCTCTTGATGTCAAACACTCCCGATACCAGAATAAATTATCCCTACAACCTAACCGTTGAGCATGACGGAAACATCGCAACCGTTGAGATTTCACCGTCCATACTTAACCCGAGAGCCAAAGCGAAGATGACCGTCAAGCTTCCTGACGGAAGGGTGATAGAGCAGAATCTTCTCTTTGACCAGAATAGGTATTTCTATTCATTTGAAGCCAACGCCCTTGGAAGATACGATGTAAATATCGTTTATTCCTACGGTGATAAATCATTTGAGGCTGACTCTTCCTTTAACGTTTCTTATTATGAGGAATACAACGCGTTTGTTTCTCACGACCCCGCCGCAGTACATTCATTCGTTCGCGGCTCGGGAGCTGTAACGACGGACGGCAGTGTAAACCTTGAGAATAAGAAGGGAGAGGTTGATACCTATAAGTATAACTTCAGAATCCCGCTTCTTATCCTTGCGGTAGTGCTGTTTGTTGCTGATATTATTGTAAGAAAGCTTAAGTGGGCGGAGGTTCAGACCTTTTTTGCAAAGCTTGGAAAGAGAGGACGCGCAAAATGAAGAACTTAAAATGCATAATTATGCTGGCTTTAACCCTCGTCCTCTCGGCTTCTCTTCTGTCCTGCGGAGAGTACAGCGCTGCCGTAGGAGGAGGCGAGGGGGGCGGCGGAGCTGCCGTACAGCCCGACCTTGATAACGACCCCACAAACGACTTTACCGTATCTCTTCGATGCAACGGTCAGGCATTTAAGCCCGAAACCGCCGTCAACGTCTATTGGAATGACGGATACAGTATAAACATTGCTCCGATAGGCGAGGACGGAATTGCCAGAATAGACGGACTCGACGGAGATTACAAGGTAACTCTGTCCCAGGCGCCGAGCGGTTATGCCTACAATCCAAACGGCTACGTTGCCACAAATGACGATAGAAATATCGTTATAGACCTCTACGACCTGAACGTTATTATAGGGCAGGGCGACTCGCTCTACAGCTGCTTCAGCTTTGACACCACCGGTGTTTATTCGGTAACGGTTACCGACCCTGAGGCTGCCGTGTACTTTGAGTTTGCTCCCCAGAAGAGCGGAACGTACACGATAGAGAGCTGGGTTGACGTTGTCGATGATAACACTAACCCCATTTGCATTGCCTACAAGGGCGGCTCTCACTACAAGTTTGATCCCAAAAGGATAGACGACGGCGGTGTTTCGGGCAGCTACACGCGCAATTTCGTTCATACGGTTGAGATCGCGGACGAGATGATAAGCTCGGGCGGCTCGCAGACCTTCACCTTTGCCGTAACTGCCGAAACGAAAAACAACTCATATCCCGTGACCGTAACCTTTGCGGTAAAGCGCGACGGCGGATTTGACCTTGAGCACGCGGATAAGAGCATTGTTTTACCTACTCACGATTTTTCCGCTTTTGATTTTACCGCGTTTGAGGCACTTGCGGGCGGAAATCTCGTCGGTGCCGAAACGGTTATTCCCGGCACGGACGGATACCTTATGTTCAATGAAGATAATTATAAGGTATGGAAGGTTTCTGACGGCGGTGACGGAGTTTATCACGTCTACGACCCCGTAAAATATGCCGAAACAGACGGCTACGGACCGATTCTTGTAGCCTACGTAACGGCTCCCTGCCGTTTCCTTGACCGCTCGTTTACAACAATAGAGGACGTGGGTAACAAGGCGCTGACCGTCGGCGGAACGGAGAATTATAAGCTGTTTATAGAGGGATATGCCGCGATGGCGGATAAGGGATATTTCTGTAACGCCCTCTGTACCTGCCACACGGACGGCTCCGACAAGGTATGCTACGATAGCTGCGAGAATTGCCACAGCGGCTGCAACCCTTGTCCCGACTCGTACAGGGCTGTCATTCCTTATGCTCATCGCACAAACTCCGACGGAGTCGCTCCGGTAACCGAGGAGCTTGCCGAGTTCTTGCAAAAGTTCGCTATATCGCAGCGCTATTTTGCTGATGGCGAGGGCTGGGTTGAAACGAACGCTAAACCCTCCGTAGACGCCTACGAGGACTCGCAGTGGCTCTTTGCCTGTGGGTATTACACGGAATAAAAAAATAAACTGCTCTGAAAAAAATCGGGGCAGTTTATCTATTTTTATGCGCTGCTTTTGCATAAATATACATTTGTGTCCGAAAAATTTCTAAAATTTGTCAAAATATTTATAAAACCCTCTTGCAAAAGAAATATCGTTATGTTATAATATGCATATGAAGGTATTTAATACCCATTTCATAATTAAAATTAGGAGGCTTTATGAAAAACAAAATTATAGCGCTTCTTTGCGTTATTCTTGCAGCTGTTGCTTCGTTTGTCGCTTGTGATGAGAGCGGCGCGGTAGGCAGCGGCCACAAGCATACGTATAGTAGCGAATGGAAGAGCAACGCGACGGAGCACTGGCATCCCGCGTCCTGCGAGCATGGCGAAAACAAGGGTGACCTTGCGGCTCACGTCGATGCTGACGAGGACGGTGTTTGCGACGTTTGTACTTACGAGTGCGGCCACACCCACACCTTTGCTGACGAGTGGTCCGTTGACGAAGAAGGCAAATATCACTGGCACGCGGCAACCTGCTCTCACACCGATGAGAAGGATAGCTACGCTCTTCACGCTGATGAGGATATAAACGGCGAATGCGACGTTTGTAAGAACCACGTTCACGTCCTTGACGGCGCGGGCTTCTGCAAGGGCTGTAACAAGGAAATCAAGCCCGTTGTTGAGACCGACCTCGGTAGCGTTGTTTCCGCAACAACAGCACGTCTTAACAACGTCATCTCCGGCAGAGTAGAGTACACTAACACTATCACTTCTAGTGTAACCGGTGCTATCACCGCATCTCTTGCTCACACCTCTGAGTATCTCCTTGGAACAAACGGTACTTATATTAACAGAACTCTACTTGATTCCGAAGGTAGAACCGTCCTTGAAGAAAACTGGATTCCGCTTGTAAATGGTGAGAACATTACCGGTGTCACTACCATCAAGGTGGACGGAACTCTCACAGAGGCACAGCCCTCCTCCTTCGGTCCAGACAACCTTCTCGGTTACTACTTCGCGGCATCAACTCTTGCTGACGGCTACGCTCCCGAAACCCTGCTTTATAACATCTATGAGCTTGCCGTTGCAGATAGCATCAACAAGGTCTCTGACTTCAACGTTATACACAACGATGCGCTTAACCTCTATTCCTTCTCGTATAACATTCTTACGATAAACACCGATACCGCCGAGGGTGAGGACGACGGCGTTGCTTATTACGAGGTTTCCGTATCCTTCAGCTATGCTGATGACTACACTCTTCTCGCACTTGACGTAAGCGTTGACTGCTACACAAACACTCTTGCAGATAAAGCAGAGCATGACTTCACTTACGACCAGGCAACCCAGACCATCACGATGAAGGATACCGCTTCTGCCGATAATTACCACTACGTAGTAGGTCAGGTTCAGGGCACCAGAACCGCAATTCCCATGAATGATGGCTCTGCATATATTCCCACCGATTTTGACCTTTACACCGACGAGGCTTGCACCAATAAGGCAACTGACGTTGAGGTTACAGTGGGCGACTTTAATACCGAACTCTACTTTGCGTACACTCCCGAGGTTTCATTTATCTCGTTCCTTGACCTTGACATCAAGGTAACAGATAAGGCGGGCAACGCTGTTAACGGTCTTACTGTAAGTCTTAACGGTTCCGTTATATCAATTCTTCCTACCGTTGCGGGTGATTATGTTGTAACATTCTCTGCCGGCAACATTCTCAAGACTGTAAACGTTACGGTTGAAGTCGGATCGTAGCCATGTCGTTCTGTGAGCCAA
>JAZOAA010000007.1:0-10799 GCA_045595265.1 Eubacteriales bacterium | reverse complement strand
CAGTTAAATCCGCCTGCGTCGGAATAAATCCACTTAAGGTGGATGAAATCGCTACGCGATGAAATCTTGCTTCGCAAGGTTAAGGGAGGCGGATTTAATTTCATCTGAGGCGGCACGCCGAAGATTTCATCCAAACTCGTTTGGATTTCATCCTGCAAAGCGGGATTTCATTATTGCTTTTCTTTAGAATTTGTGCTATACTTAAGTCGAGGTGATAATTATGGCAGAAAACAAACTTGCAGACATATCTATGGATTTTGCTGTCAGCATTTTAAAAGTGACTGACGGTATTAAAGGACATTATTCTCTTATAAATCAGTTGGAGCGTAGCGCTACATCTATTGGTGCTAATATTCGTGAAGCAAAATATGCTCACAGCAAGGCAGATTTTATATCTAAACTTCAAATTGCGTTAAAGGAATGTTATGAAACGGAGTATTGGCTTGAGCTTATACAAAAATCCGAGATTTTTACCGATGATGTTCTGAAATCCCTTTTGCACGATTGCGGCGCAATCAGACGAATGTTGATTTCTTCAATCAACACCACAAAGACCAATATGGATAGTTGATAATATGATTGGAAATATTGTAAAGGTTGTCATTGACAGACCGCTTGGTTCTCGTCATCAAAAACACAAAGACATAGTTTATGCTGTCAATTATGGATATATTCCCGATGTTATTGCACCGGACGGTGAGGAACAAGATGCATATATTTTAGGTGTGGATGAACCTATTACCGAATTTATCGGAAAGGTTATTGCTATTATTCATAGACTGAATGATATTGAGGATAAATGGGTTGTAGCTCCCGAAGGTAAGTCTTTCACAAAGGAAGAAATCGCAAATTCAGTTGCTTTTCAAGAAAAATTCTTCAAAACAGAGATTATAATGTAAGCAAAATAAAAAAGAGGCAGACGGGTATTGTTTTCTAAAACCGTCTGCCATTCAATTATCCGTTTTTATCACAAAGCCTTATTTATTTAGCCTATTATTTATAAAAAGCGCCTTGACAACTCTGGCGCGGGGTGCTATAATTGTACCGATAGATACTCTTTTTAATAAGAAAGGAAAAGAAAAATGAAGTACACAAAAAAAGGCGTAGAGGAGCTTAAGATAGCTTACGTCGGTGGCGGCTCGCGCGGTTGGGCGTGGGGTCTTATGAGCGATCTTGCAAAGGCTGACGACATTCACGGAACTGTCGCACTCTACGATATTGATTTCGAGGCGGCAGGACACAATGAGATTATCGGAAACAAGTTCACGGCTCTGCCCGAGGCAAAGTCCGAGTGGAAATATAAGGCTTACGAGAAAATAGAGGACGCTCTTTCGGGTGCGGACTTTGTAGTTATCTCCATTCTTCCCGGAACGTTTGACGAAATGGAGAGCGACGTTCACGCTCCTGAAAAATACGGCATTTATCAGGCTGTCGGTGACACCACCGGCCCCGGCGGTATCATCAGAGCGCTTCGTACTCTTCCTATGATTGAGTATATTGCAAAGAAAATTGAGGAGTGCTGTCCCGAGGCTTGGGTAATCAACTACACCAACCCCATGACCGTTATTACCAAGACTCTTTACAAGGTATTCCCCAAAATCAAGGCGTTCGGCTGCTGCCACGAGGTGTTCGGCACTCAGAAGCTGCTTGCATATATGCTTGCGGAGAACGGCATCAACGGCGTTGAGCGCGAGGACATCAAGGTTAACGTTATAGGTGTAAACCACTTCACTTGGCTCACCGAGGCAAAGTATAAGAACATAGACCTCTTCCCTATGTACCGCGAATTTGTAGAAAAGCATTACGAAGAGGGTATTCGTAACAAGGAAGAGGACGACCACTGGTTCAACAAGTTCTTCGGCTGTGACAACAGAGTTAAGTTTGACCTCTTTAAGCGTTACGGCTACATAGCAGCTGCAGGTGACAGACACCTTGCGGAATTCTGTGAGGGCAAGTGGTACCTTGCTTCTCCCGAGCAGGTTGATGCGTGGAAGTTCGGTCTTACCCCTGTATCGTGGAGAAAGAGCAACCTTATCGACAGACTTCAGAAGAGCGAGGATCTACGCTCGGGTGCTAAGCCTATCGAAATTGAAGAAACGGGCGAGGACGGTGTAAACCAGATAAGATCTCTTCTCGGTCTTTGCGAGATGGTTACAAACGTAAATATCCCCAACGTAGGTCAGATTCCCAACCTGCCTCTCGGTGCGGTAGTAGAAACAAACGCGGCCTTCAGAGCAGGAAGCCTTACCCCTGTATTTGCAGGTGAAATTCCCGTTGAGCTTTACGGCTTGATTTCAAGAGTCGTTTCCGAGCAGGAGATGGTTGTTGAGGCTGCGGCAAACCGCGACCTTGAGCTTGCCTTCGCTGCGTTCGCAAACAACTCTCTCATAAATCTCACCGTTGAGGACGCAAGAGCGCTCTTCGATGAAATGGTTGAAAATACAAAGGAATATCTCGGAGAGTACTTTTCTTAATAATTTTTAAGAATTTCTGTCTTTTTTAGTCTTTTGTTATTGACTTTTGAATAAAATGAGAGTATAATGAAAATACCAAAATAAGCTTGAAAGGAGTATATTCAAATGGATATGCTTAAGAAATTTTTCCCTCTTTCCTTTGGTGTTAAGGACCTCGGAAACCTTATCGTTAAGGTTCTCATTTACCTCGTAGTAGGCATCATCGCAGGCTTTGCTATCGGCATTCTTGCAGGTATTCCCGTAATCAATCTTCTTACCGGAATCCTCGGCACTCTCGTTGACCTCTACTGCGTTGTCGGTATCATTGTTGCGATACTCGATTACCTCAAGGTACTTAAGTAATTAAAGCACAAAAGCGGATGCGTTTGCATCCGCTTTTACTTTTGAAAAACAATGAATTTGGAGGATATTTTGAGGAAAAATTGTCGAACGCGACCCGAAGCTGTAGAAAGCTACTGCGAGTGGGAGAGGACGGCAATTGTTACCGAAATATATCAAATTACATGAATTTGGAGGATATTTTGATGGGTAGTGTGGCTTTGCGCACCGAAGGCGTAGTAACCTACGCCGAGCTTTGTGCAAAAAGGCGCGTTAGGCGCGAAATATACCAAAATTTCATTAATTTGGAGGATATTTTGATGGATAGTGCGGCTTTGCGCACCGAAGGCGTAGTAACCTACGCCGAGCTTTGTGCAAAAAGGCGCGCTAGGCGCGAAATATATCAAAATTACATGAATTTGGTGGATATTTTGAGGAAAAATTGTCGAACGCGACCCGAAGCTGTAGAAAGCTACTGCGAGCGGGAGAGGTCGGCAATTGTTACCAAAATATACCCAAATTAACGTCCGGTAGAGCCGAAGCCACCCTCACCCCTCACTGTGTCGGAAAGCTCGTCACACTCGTCAAACTCTACCTTAAGGAACGGAACTATCGCAAGCTGGGCTACGCGCTCGCCTGCATCAACCGTTGCTTCTATCTCCGAGTGATTATGCAGGGCGACCATAATTTCACCGCGGTAGTCGGCATCTATTACGCCAACCTTGTTTGCAGGTGCGAGTCCGCGCTTGGTTGCAAGGCCGGAGCGAGCAAAGATAAGTCCGCAGTACCCTTCGGGAATCTCAACGGCGATGCCGGTATGTATAAGAACTGTCGCGTGCGGAGCTATACTCACGGGCGCATCAAGATTATATAGGTCCGCGCCTGCGGAATACTCTGTGCCATATGTTGGAACGGTTGCGTTTTCATTAAGCTTTTTCAGTTTGATTTTCATTTTTACACCTCATCCGTCTCGCTGTGCGAGACACCTTCCCCTCAAGGTGAAGGCTTAATTATATTTTTTATCCAGAGCACAGCCGTCCCAGATGACGATACTGCCCTCTTTGCGAGTTTTATTCATATCTATAACCCGCTGATTTGACGAGCCGCGGAACCTGAGTCCGAGGCTCTTTTTTTCTTCTATAAATCTTCCGTCAACCAGGATATCTACATAGGAGAGAAGCTCTCTCGTTATATCAAGCGCCTTATCGTGGCTGCCCACCTCGCCCGTCAGCTCCTCGTATAGATTTCCCGTATAGAGCCAGACGTTTTTTTCGGGAAAGCGCGACTTAAATTCGCGCAGAAGGGGCAAAAGTCCGCGCTGGTTTTCAGGCTCCATAGGCTCACCGCCGAGTATTGTCAAGCCTCTTACCGACGGGTTTTTAAAGGTTTTGAAGATGTCCTCTTTCACATCATCGGTAAAGGGTGCTCCATAGTCGAACGCCCAAGTCTCAGGCTGAAAGCAACCGGGACAGCGATTTCGGCAGCCGCTGACAAAGAGTGTCGTGCGGATTCCCTCGCCGTTTGCAATATCACTCTTTTTTATTGTTCCGTAATACATTTGTCATCCTCATCCACCGCGCGCGGTCCCCCTTCCCCTATCTTGGGGAAGGCTTTCGCCGTTTGCAATATCACTCTTGTTTATTGCTCCGTAGTACATTTGTCATCCTCATCCACCGCCACAGGCGGTCCCCCTTCCCCTATCTTTGGGAAGGCTTCTTGCTCCGTTGTACATTATAATTTCTAATTTCTCATTTCACATTTGTAATTTGGCTCGTAAAAATTCTCCGGTGTGAGAATTTTTACAGCCGGCAACCTCTTCGGGTGTTCCCTGCGTGACGATAGTTCCTCCGCCGTCACCGCCCTCGGGTCCGAGGTCGATTATATGGTCGGCGGTCTTTATAAGGTCGAGGTTATGCTCGATAACGACTACCGTGTTTCCGCCGTCGGCAAGGCGCTGTAAAATGCCTATGAGCTTTGCGACGTCCTCGGTATGAAGTCCCGTTGTCGGCTCGTCGAGGATATAGATGGTCTTGCCCGTCGAGCGCTTTGCAAGCTCGGTTGCGAGCTTCACTCTCTGGGCTTCTCCGCCGGAAAGGGTTGTTGAGGACTGGCCGATTTTGATATATCCGAGACCTACGTCAAAGAGCGTTTGAAGCTTCTTTTGAAGCGCAGGGAGTCCGTCAAAGAAGGTGATGCCCTCCTCTACCGACATCTCTAATACGTCGTAAATATTTTTACCCTTGTATTTTACGTCTAGGGTATCTCTGTTATAGCGTTTTCCCTGGCAGACGTCACACTTCACGTAAACGTCGGGCAAGAAGTTCATTTCTATACATTTGACTCCGTCACCCTCGCACGCCTCGCATCTTCCGCCCTTAACGTTAAAGGAAAATCTGCCCGGACCGTATCCCTTTGCCTTCGCGTCTCTTGTGGAAGCAAAGAGATTTCGTATATCGGTAAAGAGTCCGGTATATGTTGCGGGGTTTGACCTGGGAGTTCTGCCTATGGGGCTTTGGTCTATGTCGATGACCTTATCAAGATGCTCAAGTCCGGTTATCTTATCCACCTTGCCGGGATAGGTTATCGCGCGGTTAAGGTCGCGGGCAAGAGTGCGATAAAGAATAGCGTTTATAAGAGAGGATTTTCCGCTGCCCGAAACGCCCGTTACCGCGGTGAACGTGCCGAGAGGTATATCAACGTTTATATTTTTAAGGTTATTTTCTTTAGCGCCGATGATATGAAGATACTCTCCGTTTCCCTCTCTTCTCGTCTTAGGTACGGGGATTTGCTTTCTGCCCGAAAGATATGCTCCGGTAATTGAGTCTTTACACCTTGCAACCTCGTCCGGTGTTCCTATGGCGACTATCTCACCGCCGTGTATTCCCGCGCCCGGTCCGACGTCAACGATAAAATCGGCAGCGCGCATAGTATCCTCGTCATGCTCGACGACGATAACGCTGTTGCCTAGGTCGCGAAGATTTTTTAGAGTTTCGATAAGCTTGCCGTTATCTCTTTGGTGAAGTCCGATGCTTGGCTCGTCGAGGATATACAGAACGCCTGTGAGAGAAGAGCCTATCTGAGTCGCAAGGCGTATTCTCTGCGCCTCTCCGCCCGAAAGAGTTCCTGCCGTTCTCGCGAGGTTAAGGTAATCGAGACCGACACGGACAAGGAAGTTAAGGCGAGCCTTTATCTCCTTAAGCACCTCCTTGGCAATCTTCATTTCGCTCTCGGTAAAGGTTAAATTATCTATAAATTCCGCCATTTTTACTATTGAAAGGCGGCATATTTCGTCAATATTGAGTCCTCCGACAGTAACGCCAAGCACCATATCCGAAAGACGTCTGCCCCGGCAGGCAGGACACGCGACCTCTTCAACAAACTGCTGATAATAGTCACCGCCCATCATTCTCATTCTCTTCTCGATAATGTGAACTATTCCATCGTACGAGGTCACCTGGTCTCTGTAAGTGCCGTCAAAATAGCGGGTTACGGCATATTTTTTACTGCCTGTGCCGTACATAAGCGCCTTCATAGCCTCGTCAGAAAGCTCGCGGAGAGGAGTATCCAGCGTAAAGCCGTAGTCCTTACCTACCTCGGCAACGAGAGGCCCTGTCCAAGAGTCCTCGGTCATGGTCTTAAAGCCGTTTGCCGCAATTGCGCCACCTCGGAGTGTGAGGTCGAGATTGGGAACAAGCTTTGCAACAGATATTCTCTGCATATTTCCGATACCCGCGCACTCGGGGCAAGCGCCTATTGGGTTGTTGAATGAAAACATTCTCGGCTCAAGCTCCGGGAAGCTTATGCCGTGCTCCTCGCAGGCATATTTCTGTGAAAATTCAAGCTCCTCGCCGTCACTTCCGTCACGGTTCACCACAAGAACGCTCACTCTGCCGTCAGCGACCTTCAGCGCGGATTCAACCGAGTCTGAAAGACGCGAGCGGATATCGTCACGTATAACAAGACGGTCTACTACTATATCTATCGAGTGCTTGATGTTCTTATCAAGCTGAATATTTTCGGTAAGGTCGTACATATTTCCGTCGACTCTCACTCTGGCAAAGCCGGATTTGCGCGCGTCGGCAAATACCTTCTCGTGCATACCCTTCTGCGCTCTTACAACGGGAGAGAGGACCATAAAGCGAGTTCCCTCGGGAAGAGAGAGTATTCTGTCGACTATCTGATCGATGGTCTGCTGCTTTATTTCCTTACCGCAAACGGGACAGTGCGGCACACCGACTCTTGCGTACAGAAGCCTTAGGTAATCGTATATTTCGGTAACTGTTCCGACGGTGGAACGAGGATTTTTTGACGTGGTTTTCTGGTCTATGGAAATTGACGGCGAGAGCCCTTCTATAAGGTCTACCTCGGGCTTGTCCATTTGTCCAAGGAACATTCTCGCATAGGACGAGAGGCTCTCGACAAAGCGGCGGTGTCCCTCGGCATACAGAGTGTCGAATGCAAGAGAGGATTTTCCGCTGCCCGAAAGTCCCGTTAAAACAACAAGCTTGTCGCGCGGTATGGTTACGTCTATATTTTTAAGGTTGTTTACCTTTGCACCTTTTATAATTATATTTCTGGACATTGTTTTTCCTTTCTTAAGCCTTCCCCAAGACAGGGGAAGGCTTATCTTAGCTTCTTTATCTCGTCGCGGATAAAGGCTGCTTTTTCAAATTCAAGTGCTCTTGCCGCCTCGCGCATCTCGGCAGTAAGCTTTTCAATAAGCTTATCGCGCTCTGCACGCGAGAGCTTTTTCTTCTTCTCCGGCTCGACCTTCTTGCCGATTTCGATAAGGTCGCCGACCTTTTTCTTGACGCTCATAGGTACTATGCCGTGCTGCTCGTTATACTTCATCTGTATATCGCGGCGGCGGTTGGTTTCGTCAATTGCCGCGCGCATTGAGCCTGTCACAGTATCTGCGTACATTATTACGTGGCCGTTTACGTTTCTGGCGGCACGTCCGACGGTCTGAATCAGCGAGGTTTCGCTACGGAGGAAGCCCTCTTTATCCGCGTCGAGAATCGCAACGAGGGATACCTCGGGAATATCAAGACCCTCTCGTAGAAGGTTTATTCCGACGAGGACGTCAAACTCGCCAAGGCGCAAATCGCGTATTATTTCCATA
The DNA here is from genome assembly GCA_045595265.1 of Eubacteriales bacterium. Classification (GTDB taxonomy): domain Bacteria; phylum Bacillota; class Clostridia; order Oscillospirales; family CAG-272; genus UBA1740. Next base: position 2,885 of record JAZOAA010000007.1, on the reverse strand, counting down.
CGCTCCATAGTTTCTACCTGGTGGTGAATGTACTTCACCTTTATACCGTGGGTTTGAAGATATTCGGTAAGGTCCTCTGCCATATTTTTCGTCATAGTGGTAACGAGCACCTTCTCACCCCTTGCGGTCGTGGCGCGAATCTCGCCTATAAGGTCATCGACCTGACCTTCAATGGCTCTGACAGAAATCTCAGGGTCGATAAGTCCTGTCGGACGTATAAGCTGCTCGACGGTGGAGGAGCTTTCCGCTTTCTCATAAGGGCCGGGAGTTGCACTGACAAAGACTATCTGCCCGAGTTTTTCTTCAAATTCTTCAAAAAAGAGAGGTCTGTTGTCAAAAGCGGATGGCAGACGGAAGCCGTATTCAACAAGGTTCTTCTTTCTCGCGTAGTCGCCGCCAGACATTCCCCGCACCTGCGGAAGAGTTACGTGTGACTCGTCGACAAAGAGAATAAAATCATCGGGCATATAGTCGAGGAGTGTGTAGGGAGTAGAACCGGCGGGTCTGCCGGAAAGTATGCGTGAGTAGTTCTCAACTCCCGAGCAGAAACCGACCTCGCGAAGCATTTCTATATCGTATTTCGTTCTCTCTTCTATTCTCTGCGCTTCAATGAGCTTGTTCTGACTCTTGAAAAATTCAACTCGCTCGCGCATTTCTTCTTCTATTTCAAGAAGCGCTGCCTCACGCTTTTCGTCCGATACGGCATAGTGAGTTGCAGGGAAAATAACAACGTAGGAGAGATGCTCGGTTATCTCACCGGTGAGGGGATTGACACGCGAAATTCGGTCTACCTCATCGCCGAAAAATTCTATTCTGAAGGCGGTATCATTTTTTGACGAGGGGAAAATCTCAACGACGTCGCCGCGCACTCTGAATTTATTACGGACGAAATTCACGTCGTTTCTCTCATAGCTTATGGCAACGAGACGGCGGATAAGCTCATCTCGCGTCATCTCCTGCCCCTGCCTTATATCAACGAGCAGGTCGTGGTATTCGTTAGGGTCTCCGAGAGAATAAATGCATGAAACCGATGCGACAATAATAACGTCACGTCTTTCAAAAAGCGAGCTTGTTGCGCTATGACGGAGCATATCTATCTCCTCGTTTATCATAGCGTCCTTCTCAATATAAACGTCCTTGCCGGGAATATACGCCTCGGGCTGATAATAGTCGTAATAAGAAACGAAATATTCTACCGCATTGTCGGGGAAAAACGAACGAAACTCGGTGCAAAGCTGGGCGGCAAGCGTTTTGTTATGCGCCAAAACCAAGGTTGGACGGTTAAGGTTTGCGATGACGTTAGCCATAGTAAAGGTCTTACCCGAACCCGTAACGCCGAGAAGTGTCTGCGCTCTCTCGCCTGCCAAAATTCCCTCTGTAAGAGCGGCAATTGCCTCGGGCTGATCGCCTGTGGGCTGATATTCACTTTTCAGTATGAATTTGCGCTCTTCCATAATAGCCTCCGCATTTTTCTTTCTATCATATTATTATACCATAAAATATTTTTAATGTAAATGGATTTTGGACAAAAAGAAAAAAGAGATGCGTAAAACATCTCTTTTTCAGAATAATTATAATCCGTATATTTATTTTAGTCCTATTTCTTAGAAAACAGGCGGGTCAGCAGCCATTTTCCACCCTCGAGGACGAGAGAAAAGGCCGCAAAAATGAGAAGCTCAATCAACCAGTCCTCAGACTGAAGCTTATACATAATTATATCGGTTGCACCAAAGGCTACTGCTATAAGCAAAACGTCAATTATAAAGCCTAAAACTTTTTTCATAACTAAAACCTCTGAAAGAATTTTTATCTACCTCACCGTCTTGTGACCGGCACGGGTCATCCTCATCCACCACTTCGTGGTCCCCCTTCCCCTATCTTGGGGAAGGCTTAAAACTCTGCCGCAATTCACAATTTTTACATATCCCAGTTGTGATAGACGGCGTTTACATCATCGTCCTCGTTAAACTTATCGAGCATTTTTTCCATATTTGCAACGTCTTCCTCGCTCTCAAGCTCAACGTAGGTTGAGGGAACTTTAGCAAGGTCGGCGGTGTTGATTTTATAGCCTCCGGCGATTATAGCATCGCGCACTGCGTCGAGGTCAGCGGGGTCGGTGTAAATCGTGTACTCGCCCTCATCACCCTTTATATCCTCGGCTCCCGCCTCGAGAGCGTCCTCCATAATCTTATCCTCGTCGATTTCGTTATCCTCGTCAACGATAGAAATAACGCCCTTCTCCTCGAAGAGATAGCCGACACAGCCGTTCTGACCGAGGTTTCCGCCGTACTTTGAGAAAGCGGCTCTGACGTTGCCCGCGGTTCTGTTACGGTTATCGGTCTGGGTCTCAACTATGATAGCAACGCCCGAGGGACCGTAGCCCTCGTATACGATTTCTTCAAAGTTGATGTCCGAGTTGTCGGAAAACTTCTTGATAGTACGCTGGATATTATCGTTAGGCACGTTGTTTGCCTTTGCCTTCGCGATAAGGTCGCGAAGCTTTGAGTTATTGTTAGGGTCGGGACCGCCTGCCTTGATAGCAACAGCCATTTCCTTACCTATTTTGGTGAAGATTTTTGCCTTTGCGGCATCTGCCTTCTCCTTCTTGTGCTTGATGTTATTCCATTTTGAATGTCCTGACATATATTTTCTCCTAAAAAATAAATTTGAAATTAGAAATGAAGTCATCCTCATCCACCGCCATAGGCGGTCCCCCTTCCCCTATCTTGGGGAAGGCTTTTAGATTTTCTCGGGGGACTGCATGCAGATGAGATGCAGGGCGGTGCGGAGCACCTGGTTTGTGGCTCTTGTAAGAGCTATACGAGATGAGCGAAGAGATGCGTCCTCGCAGTTTGCAATAGAGCACTCGTGATAGAAGCGGTTGA
>JAZOAA010000006.1:0-5387 GCA_045595265.1 Eubacteriales bacterium | reverse complement strand
GGGTCTTCTGTCAAAAGCTCCTTTTGCGTAACGAGAAGAACCCTTGCATCATGAACGGTGGCAGGAGCGGTGAAGGCTTTTAGCGAGATCGGTCTTACTATCTCAATGCTTAACTGCACACCCGGAAATCCAACCACACCGCGAAGGGGTATAAGTGGTAGTGTGGTATCCTCATATATATCTATGTGTTCTGACATTTTTAAGTACCTTTCTTTTGCTAGAGCATAATAAGCCAAATTATCATTTTAACATTATAACATATCTTTTTGAAAAAATCCACCCCTTAGCATAAAATTAACAAAATATTATAATATTTATTTATAATTTTTTACCTAAGGAAAGTTTTGGTGAAATTTGCTTGACCGCATCAATGTTTTGTGATATAATAATCTATTATAGTGTAACTTTTTGAAAAAGGAGGAGCTTTTATGCGAATACTCGGTATTGACCCTGGCCTTGCGACTGTGGGCTGGGCGGTATTAGAGAGCAACCGCGGCAGACTCTCACCCGTGGCATATGGCGCGATACTTACGCCTGCACATACGGACATAGAGGCGCGTCTCCTTATGATAAAATCCGACCTTGAGGCGATAATAAGTAAGTACGAGCCTGAGGAAATGGCGATAGAGGAGCTTTTCTTCAACACGAATATAACGACGGGTATTGCGGTAGCCGAGGCAAGAGGCGTAATTCTTTGCACGGCTCACTCTATGGGTGTGAAAATCAGCGAATATACTCCCTTGCAGGTAAAGCAGGCGGTCGTAGGATACGGCAGAGCAGAAAAACAGCAGGTGATATCTATGGTCACCACGATATTGAAGCTTAAAAGTCCCCCGAAGCCCGATGATACCGCAGATGCTGTTGCAATAGCTATTTGCCACTCGCAGTGCCGGGGGTCAGCTATGGGTAAATTTTATAATCAAAGATAGGAAAATATTATGTGGATTGCAGATAAATGGAAAGACTATACAGTAATAGACACGTCTTCCGGCGAAAAGCTTGAGAGATGGGGCAAATATACTCTTGTCAGACCCGACCCGCAGGTTATATGGAAAACTGATAAAAAAGACCCGCTTTGGCGCACTGCTGATGCGAGCTACAAGCGCTCTTCATCCGGCGGCGGTAAATGGAGCGAAAATAAACTGCCTGAAAGCTGGGTAATATCTTACGGTGAGCTTAATTTTCGCATTAAGCCTATGGGATTTAAGCATACCGGACTTTTTCCCGAGCAGGCGGCAAACTGGGACTGGTTTTCGGAATTGATAAGTGATGCAGACAGACCTATTAAAGTGCTTAATCTTTTTGCATACACCGGAGGTGCTACTGTAGCGGCGGCAAAGGCAGGCGCTCAGGTCGTTCACGTTGACGCATCAAAGGGAATGGTCGCGGCAGCAAAGGAAAACGCAAGACTCTCAGGACTTGAGAACGCACCTATCAGATATATTGTTGACGATTGTAAAAAGTTTGTTGAGCGCGAAATCCGACGCGGAAATAAGTATGACGGTATAATTATGGACCCGCCGTCATACGGCAGAGGTCCTACCGGCGAGGTGTGGAAGATAGAAGAAAATATCGATGAGTTTGTGGAGCTTGTGTCTGGCGTTCTTTCTGATGAGCCGCTTTTCTTCCTCCTTAACTCATATACGACAGGCCTTTCAGCATCTACTATGAAATACATAACAGCTACACGCCTTTTGTCAAAAAGAAATGGATATTCCGAGGCAGACGAGCTTGGACTCCCTGTAAAAAACACAGGTCTTGCCTTGCCTTGTGGCTCCAGCGTGCGCGTTAGATTTGAAAAATAAGCTTTGGTGAATATGAACGATTATATTATTAGAACAGAAAATTTAAGCTTTTCATACGACGATACCGACTTTAATACCGCGCTTGACACGCAGGCTCCGGCTTTATCAGATGTTTCGTTGTCGATTCGTCGTGGAGAGTACGTTGCCGTACTAGGTCACAACGGCTCGGGTAAATCAACGCTTGCAAAGCTTTTGAATATGATTTTGATTCCCACGTCGGGAAAAATTTATATCGACGGAACCGATGTTACTGCCGATGATTTTTCTGAGGATCAAGTATTTGATATACGCCGTAAGATAGGCATGGTATTTCAAAACCCGGATAATCAGCTTGTGGCAACGGTTGTTGAAGAAGACGTTGCTTTCGGACCTGAAAACCTGGGACTTCCGAGAGAAGAAATCCGCAGAAGAGTTAATTCCGCACTTTCGCTTGTTGGAATGACGGATTACGCGCACCATGCACCGCATAAGCTCTCCGGCGGACAAAAACAGCGTATAGCTATTGCGGGTATTCTTGCAATGAAGCCCGAAATTATTATATTTGACGAATCTACCGCCATGCTTGACCCGATAGGACGCCGTGACGTTATCAATATTATGGAGCGCCTCAACAAAGAAGAGGGAATAACCGTACTTAACATTACTCATTATATGGATGAGGCGGCAAGAGCCGACAGAGTTGTGGTTATAAACGACGGTGAATTGGTTCTTGACGGTACGGCGAGCGAGGTGTTTTCAAAAGTTGATTATCTTCGCTCGGTAGGACTCGAAGTGCCGCAGGGCAACGAGCTACTTGAGAAGCTTCGTGGCGCGGGACTTAAAATAGAGGGAAATGGGCTTACACCCGACGAGGCGGTGAACACGCTTTATAATTTTCTTTCGAGGAAATAAATAATGAGTAGCATTTTAGAATTAGAAAACGTTTCCTTTGTTTATGGCAAGGGAACTCCGTTCGAGCGAGTTGCGCTTGATAACGTGAGCGTTTCGTTTGAAAAAGGTAAAATAACCGGCCTTATAGGACATACAGGCTCGGGTAAATCAACCTTGGTCGGACTCTTGAACGGACTTAATAAGCCGACAAACGGCAGGGTTCTCCTTGACGGTGTGGATATTTGGAGCAACCCGAAGGATATAAATAAGATAAGATATAGAGTCGGACTTGTAATGCAGTATCCCGAGTATCAGCTATTTGATGAAACGGTACGTGCCGATGTTGCATTTGCCCCAAGAAACCTGGGACTTCCTAAAGAGGAAATAGATTTAAGGGTTTCGGAAGCGGCAAGATTTGCGGGTATTGACGAGTCACTTCTTGATAAGTCGCCGTTTGATCTTTCAGGAGGCCAAAAGCGCCGCGCGGCGATAGCGGGAATAATTGCTATGCGTCCTGACGTTTTAGTGCTTGATGAGCCGGCTGCGGGACTTGACCCGAGAGGCAGGCGCGAGATTTTAGGCAGCCTCAGAGATTATGCACTTTCGCAAGGCGCATCCGTTATACTTGTCAGTCATTCTATGGAGGATATGGCGCACTATTGCGATAACGCCGTTGTTCTTTCAGAAGGACGCGTACATTCTACGGGAACGGTAGATGAGATCTTTTCTCGTTCTGAAACGCTTTCGGACGTAGGACTTGATGTTCCTGCAGTTTCTAAAATTGCGGCACTCCTTTCTGAAAAGGGCATAACACTTTCGGGTAAGCTCTATACGGTTGACGGAGTAAAAGACGCGATATTAGAGTATATAAAGGAGGTAAGACGATGATCTCCGATATAACACTTGGGCAGTTCTTTCCCGGTTATTCGCCGATACACAAGCTCGACCCGAGAACTAAAATTATTCTTGCCATAGCTTTTATAGCCACTGTATTTGCGGCTAATAACCCTGTTGCATTTATTGCACTTGCGGTATGTGTGACTGTTTTGGTGTGGATAAGCCGTATTTCATTTAGCGTTGTATTTAAGGGCGTTAAGCCGATAATACTCATTCTTCTGTTCACGGCTTTAATTAACGTATTTATGACCTCGGGCGAGGGAGAACCGCTCTTTGAGCTTGGCATTATCAAGGTATACACCGACGGTATAGTCAGAGCCGTATTTATGGCGCTCAGAGTTGTGATTTTGATTGTAGGAACCAGTGTGTTACTCACGTATACTACCTCGCCGATATCTCTTACCGACGGTCTTGAGTGGCTCTTGTCACCGCTAAAAAAAGTGGGTGTGCCTGTTCATACGTTTGCTATGATGATGTCGATAGCGTTGAGGTTTATTCCCACGCTCGTGGAAGAAACCGAAAAAATTATGAATGCACAAAAATCAAGAGGCGCCGATTTTACTACGGGAAGCCTTGCACAAAGAGCGAAGGCGCTTATTCCTCTTTTAATTCCTCTGTTCGTATCTTCGTTCAAGCGTGCAGAGGAGCTTGCAACTGCCATGGAGTGCAGGTGTTATCGTGGGGATAAAAACAGAACCAAGCTCGTAAAGCTTGAATATAAAAGCAGGGATATAATTTGGTTTCTCTCATTTTCGCTTTTCGTCTTAATGATTGTTGCTTTGTCATACGCGCCATTTAATTTTGACCCGCAAAACACATTCTTTAATATAGCCTTTTACAGAATATAAGGAAGGCGGGCGTGGCGACAGAACGGAGATTGATATGAAGTATTTTGCAAAAGTAAAATATCTCGGAACAGCCTTTCACGGTTTTCAAGTTCAACCGGGACTCAGAACTGTGCAGGGGGAGCTATGCCGCGCTCTCGCCGAGGCGCTTGGCTCTGACGTTAAGGTTACGGGATGCAGCCGCACGGATGCCGGCGTTCATGCGAATGAATTTTGTATGACTGTCGAGTGCGATGGAGCAACCGTTCCACCGGACAAGCTTCCTGTCGCGGTGGCAAGATTTCTGCCTAATGATTTGTCTTTGTTTTATGCAAAAGAGTGCGATGATACTTTTCATCCGCGATACGACGCGAAAGAAAAAGAATATCTTTACAAGATTATAAATTCAAGGATTTACGATCCGTTTGAATACGGCAGAGCGTATTTTGTATCACGTCCGATAACGGAAAAGGGGCTTGCACTTATGAAAGAAGCAGCCCGCTTCTTTATCGGAAAATATGATTTCTCAGCATTTATGTCAGAGGGGTCTGATACCGAGGATACCGTAAGAGAAGTGAAGATGCTTTCTGTTGAACGCGAGGGAGATCTTATTGAAATAAAGATACGCGCTGACGGATTTTTATACAATATGGTTCGTATAATAGTGGGGACACTTCTTGAAGTAGCTTTTGGCAGAATATCTCCCGATGAGATAAAAACAATTATTGAGTCCCGAAGCCGTACGCTTGCAGGACCGACAGCGCTGCCGGATGGCTTGTATCTTAATAAAGTAATCTATTGATTTCCAAATGTTCCAAAATAATTGCAAGTCGGAGGCCAAGCGGTCTTAGGAAGACAATCCAAGCCCACAACTCCTTGGCTCACAGAACGACATGGCTACGATCCGACTTTGCAGGACCGACAGCGCTGCCGGATGGCTTGTATCTTAATAAAGTAATCTATTGATTTCCAAATGTTCCAAAATAATTGC
>JAZOAA010000005.1:0-2034 GCA_045595265.1 Eubacteriales bacterium | reverse complement strand
TCGTTGCATTCATACCCCGAATAGACCTGTGATCTTTCAAATTCGTAGTCTTTTACAAGAAAAGAGGTATGAACGGTTTTTTCGGGAAGCTCGTCATAGGCTTTTGCATGACTCAGGCTCAGGTTAAGATATTTTGCGCAGAGCTCATAATCCTCTTCGCGGCAATAACGAGATGCCATGGAAAGATACGCCTCTGACAAATGATAATGTGAGAAACCATAATCCTCCTCATCATAAATCATTTTGATAAAATCAACCGCCTTTTTATATATGCGGATGGCTTCTTGATCTGACGGAGCATAATGAGCGCAGTTTCTGATCTTTACGAAAACGTCGGTACTGGTGATATAAAGATCCTCTCGCGCGTATTTCCACCAATTTTCACTTCCCCTGTCATAAAGCTCTCTCATTTCTTCAACCTGTAATGAAAGGGGCAAGCGCTTAATAAATTCAATGGCTTTTTTCTCGTTACCGATCAGACCGTATATTCCGCTGAGCAAACTAATGGCATCATATCTGAGTTGATCGTCAAGGCATTCTTTGAGTATGCGATCACACAGCGTCATCAATTCTTCCATATGTGGTACCTTTGGATGATCTGGCGTTAATTTGCCCTTTTCCTTCATATCCCAATACTTTTCCCAGAAATATGGATCATAGTAAAGCATCCAAATATACTTTCGCAAGATTCTTTCATCGTTCGGATAAGCTCGGTACGCTCTACATATAAATTCAAATTTTTCTTTTTCCTTGCCGAGATTCGAAAGTCTATCGAATCCCGCTAAAATTTCATCAATTTTCGCTTGTTTCTTTGCAAGATCAACACCCAAAAGCTCGTCGGTGGTTACGTTAAAAAAGTTTGCAAGGATCGGAAACATGGTGATATCGGGCAACGATGCATTTGTTTCCCATTTAGATATAGTCTGGTATGACACATTCAGTCTTTCCGCAAGATCTTCCTGCGTTAAATTCATTTTTCTGCGTAAAGCTTTGATTCTGTTGCCGAAATTCTTCATAAAAGTTCTCCTTTGAGATTATTTCCTCGAGGCTGATTTCATTATATCACATTTTTCGGAATTGTACAGATAAAGCTGCGTGATTATGATTCTACCGACTTTAGAATTTTCGCATCCAATATAGAATATAGGAATTTGACTTTTAATTGGCAAAAAACAATTGGACACATCACAGGGCAAAACCCGAAAATGATGTGTCCAACTTTTTTATATTGATTTTTTCGTCAAGATTTTCACAACTTCTCAAAAGCGGGAAAACCCTGCAAAAGTGAGTCAAAAATGACTTACTTGCTTGCCTCTTCAATTGCAACAGCAACTGCAACATGTCATTTGGAATGACGGGTACAGTTACAATTGTTAGCGTAGCGCTCCTATTTTACTTAGAAGCTTCCTCAATGGCTACGGCTACAGCTACCGTCATTCCTACCATGGGGTTGTTACCTGCGCCGATCAAGCCCATCATTTCTACGTGAGCGGGCACGGAGGAAGAGCCTGCGAACTGTGCGTCGCCGTGCATTCTACCCATGGTGTCGGTCATACCGTAGGAAGCGGGGCCTGCTGCCATGTTATCGGGATGGAGGGTACGGCCTGTACCGCCGCCCGAAGCAACAGAGAAGTACTTCTTGCCGTTTTCGTTGCACCACTTCTTGTAGGTGCCGGCAACGGGATGCTGGAATCTGGTGGGGTTGGTGGAGTTACCGGTGATGGATACACCTACGTTTTCAAGCTGCATGATGGCAACGCCTTCCGGAACGCTGTCGGAGCCGTAGCACTTAACGTCAGCGCGAGGACCGTTGGAGTAGGGAGTTTCCTTAACGACGGTAACGGTTTCGGTGAAGGGATCGAATTCGGTCTGAACATAAGTAAAGCCGTTGATTCTCGAAATGATCATAGCAGCATCCTTGCCAAGACCGTTGAGGATAACGCGAAGGGGCTTAGTTCTAACCTTGTTTGCGTTAAGAGCGATTTTAATTGCGCCCTCTGCAGCAGCGAAGGACTCGTGACCTGCGAGGAAGCA
>JAZOAA010000004.1:0-3610 GCA_045595265.1 Eubacteriales bacterium | reverse complement strand
TGACACCGATTCTATTACCTTTACTCCCGCAGATGCTACAAAGAAGTATCAGATATGTACTATTGGAGCTGACGGCTCGGTTGACGAGGATGCAGGCGTTGAAATAGCTGGCGGTGAAACCTTCACGGTAAGCGCTAATAGCGTAATTGTAGAAAAGCCCTCGTATAAGGTTGGAAGTGGTAAATTTGTGAATATGGTTGATAATTTCCAAACTGAAATCAAGAATAAAAACGTACGATACGTAACCTTTGATTCCACAACCACAACAACCGTACTTAATGTAAGTAACACCTCTATTCTTACCCGTGTTCTAGCAGACGGAGCATCTTCTCATCAGCGACTTACCGGCTCAAATGATGCCTATATCAGAGTTGACAACACTGATGCTGTAGCTCCCGAGACGGACTTTATTACCGTATCTGAATTTGATATGATGTACTCTGGATTTAGTGTTCCCAACGATCCTGCGTATTTTGTTCAAATTCGTGTTTATGACGGAGACGAGAGCACTAGCAGTTACATAAAAATGGTAAGAAACAGCGATGGAACAATTTCTATTGCAGAAAAGGACAGCGTGAAGATTGCTGCTGACGAGTGGTTTAACGTAAGACTTGAGATAGCTCATAATAGTGACGGTTCGGCAACCATAGATATTTACGTTAATAACACCTACGTTGCAAGTCAGACCGTAGCAGATTTTGCTCCCGGCTGTAAGAAAACTTGGCTTTTGGTTAGATCCTATGCATATGATTCCAGTGCGGAAGAGCAGGGAACGATCTACATTGATAACGTTTTCATGGGTCATGTAGACGCTTCTTATAAGACAGTCAACGAGTAATAAGTAAAAATCACAATACAATCAAAGAGAGCAAGCCAAACTCGGCTTGCTCTCAAAATTTTATAGGTGTTTTTTCTGCCATGAGGGACGTTTTTTTGGCGCGTGCGCGCCTTTTGCCGTCCTCTGTTGCTTTGGTTTAGGAGGTTCTGTGCTTTTTGTGTCTGTCGGCTCGGGCTTGTCTTTCAGAGTCAGCTTCGGGTAGCTCTTTTTTTGACGTTTGGAAAGCGGCTTTGTCTCTTCTTTTTTCTTTTCCGAAACAGAGTCGATTATACTCCTTGCGGCAAGCGCTCTTGCCTCCGCCTTGCTTTTTCCTACTCCGACAGCGCTTTTGCCCATAGCGCGACACTCTACCATAAATTCCTTTGCAGAATCGGTGGATTTATCCGTTTCACCAAGGTCGCGCCACTCGGGAGTTGGGTGCTTGCCCTTGGCGCACAGCTCTTTAAGCCTTGCGGGCGCGTCAGAGTCTATTTTGATTTTCGGTGCGTTTTCTTCCTTTAACATAAGGAGTGTAGCCTCTGCGGCGGCGCTGTCGGCAAGCTTTTGGTTTTTTCCTTCTCCGACACCGTATAGCTTCTCGCCTATATAGCAGGCACGCTTATAGCTCTTTTTATGGTCGGGGCCGCTCTCCTCTAAAGTTTTATAAACAGGGGCAGGCAGTCTGTGGGATTTGTCAGCGCACCATTCCTGCAGAGCGTTCTTATAGCTCTGTATCGGCGCTTCCTTCGTATCTCCGTAAACCGAAACGTCCAGCATACAGCCCACCGACCTTATAACCGTCTTAATGTCGTTACCCGAGTCAACGTATATCGCACCGATAATGCTCTCAAAGAGGTCCTCCATAACCGACGGCTCGTTCTCTATGCCGCACGCCTTGTCACCCTCGCCCATTATGAGATACCTTTGCAGGCCAAGCTCTGCCATACTCTTTGAGAGATTTCGTTTGTCGCTGAGCTTTGAGCGTAGGTTTGAGAAATCACCCTCGTGCCAGTCTGTCTTAATGCCGTGACGGTATCTCTCGGTCTTTTTCTCAAGCATAATAGTTATTATAGCCGTTGACAGCACGCTGTCACCGAAAAATTCCAGCACCTCGTTTGAGATATAGTTCTCACCTCTGCGGTTTCTCTCATTGCAGAAGCTGGCTCTGGTAAAAGCCTGCGTGAGAAGGCTCTTGTCCTTAAAGGTGTAGCGTATTTTCTTTTCTATTTCAGGTATGTGTTTTGTAAAATCCATATTTTTTCCGTTCATTTATAGTTTTAAGAGTCTTTTCGCATTTTCTGCGAAGATAAGCTCCTTTTCTCTGTCGCTGATTTTCTCAAAGAGTACCGCGTGTACGTACATCTCGGGGTTGCATATCGGGTAATCCGTGCCGAAGAGTATTCTTTCAGCACCAACCGAGTCCACAAGATGCTTTAACATTCCGTAGCGGAAAAGCCCCGTTCCCGAGAGGTCGAGATACACGTTCTCGCACCGACGCATAACCTCAATATGCTTCTTCACTTGCGGAAGGTCGCCGGGATGCGCAAAGATGAAGGTTATATCCTTATGCTCTCTCGCAAGCTTCTCCATTATGGGAAGCTCTGTTGTGTGCATGCTTACAGGCATATCTGCCGCTTTTATGCATTCCATTATTTCGTTCATTCCCGCATGGTCGTAGTTCCAGCCGTAATGATAGGGAACAAGCTCACCGATGAGGCGTACACCGTGTTCCTTTGCTAAATTTATTTCTTTTTCAGACTCAGACACGTACTCGGGATGGATATGTATGCCGGGGATATATTTGTCGCCGTACTGTATGCCAAGCTCTACGGCATGCCTGTTAGCGCGGGCAATTGCATCCATACTCTTATCATCTTTTATTATAACGCTTCCGACGAAGCGCTTGATACCCGAGGCATCAAGGTCCGAAAGAAAATCGGCCTGAGTTGTAACACTTCCGGGATAAAAGCAAAAATTTTCTTCAGGGGCGTAAAACGGGTGCGTGTGGAAATCAATAATATCGTAATTCATATATAGCTCCAAAAGTTTCTATAAAATAAATTTTATCATTTTTAAGGGGATTTGTCAAGCAACTCAAAAATAAAAGCACATATTAAGAAAAAGTTTGAAAAAAGTATTGACTTTTGAATTTCGATATGATATAATATCAAAGCACGAAATAAAATGGCGGATTAGCTCAGCTGGCTAGAGCGCCCGGTTCATACCCGGTAGGTCGTTGGTTCAAATCCGACATCCGCTACCAATTCCGCCGCTAAAATGGCGGCGGATATTTTTCGGCGCGTTGGTCAAGCGGTTAAGACACGGCCCTTTCACGGCTGTAACATGGGTTCGATTCCCGTACGCGTCACCAAAAAAAGAGATAGGCACTCCTTGTGAGTGCCTATCTCTTTTTTGACGACTCGTCCGCTCATCGCCCCAGCGGCGAAGCCGCATGGGTTCGCAACATTGCCTCGTCCTCTCCTGCGGAGAGCTTGTAAGACGAGGCAAATTCCCGTAAAGCGTGCACTCCTTGTGAGTGCCTATCTCTTTTTTGACGACTCGTCCGCTCATCGCCCCGGCGGCGAAGCCGCATGGGTTCGCAACATTGCCTTGTCCTCTCCTGCGTCACCAAACAGAACATATCCGAACTACTTCGTAGCAGATAAGTGGTTCGGATTTGTTTTTTACTTCGATTTTATCTCAAACTGCACATAAAAGCGCGAGGCGATGCTCACTTGGGCATCGCCTCGTTTTTTGCTTTTTCAGCGATTTTCTGTTCCTGTTCGAGCTTCC
>JAZOAA010000003.1:0-16278 GCA_045595265.1 Eubacteriales bacterium | reverse complement strand
TTCCAGTATATATAAATATCTTAGTAAATCAGCTCTGGTATATAACGGAACTCTGTCCTGCTCACTGATGCCCAGAACTGCAAGTATTCTGTTAAACGTACCTGTTGTCGCTATTACCGTTGCATTTACATCGCCCTCGTTGGTATTTGGCAATGCGACAGGCATGCCTTGACTTATTTCAGATGTAGTATTTTGATTATATGAGAACGAGCCGTCTCTCTTCTTGAAAAGAGAGAGCTTCTCTCTCGTTCTTTGAATAGCGTAAGGTGCTTTTTCTCGTAGCACTTGTAGTGCCGATTTCACACTCTCACTAGCCTCGTTTTGATAATTTTCTACATTTTCTATAACGTTAAGCACGTTGTACCACGTATTATATACATCCGTTACAGCGTGAGGATTTTCATCCGATGTAATTGAATTTATGGATATATCCAGCGCCTTATCTATATACTTTATCGGACGTCCAAGTCCGTTATATACAAAGGTTATTTTGAAAAATCCGTCAACTGCGTAGTAGTCGCTATCTTTATCCCAAAGTCCGTTTTCCGGATTTTGATTATCGTCCAACCAATTAATAAGAACATCTGCTATCGACTCCTTGCCCTGAGAAACCAAAACGGCATCACGTTCTTTAACATCTTTAGTAATAGCAGCAAGATCATTACCTATGTGATAAGATTTTTCCTTTATATCAAGACCTGCAAGGTACGTTCTCATTCCGTCGGCATCGACTAAATATGGCGCGAGTGTTGATTCGGAAACGGCAACAACCTTAGAAACAGCACTTACAGGCGAGCCACCGAGTCTGCCCGTAAGATTTGTGCACGATACTGACGATATATCGGAAAGCGGAGTTCCATTCCACAAAATACCGTCTCCGATAACATCCTTTGTGGGAGTGTCGTAAGTAGGCTTTACGCCAAATCCCTCCAATGTGGAAATTGCCCACAGTAAATCTCGCGAGCGCCTCGAATCATTGGCATCTATAGATTCCTTCGACCATTGGGGATGATAGAAGTAACCATTAGGGTCTTGGCGAACTTTCAAAAACTTGATTATTTGACTTTCCATCCATTCGGGAATAACAGTGTTATAGTGAGCACCGGCAGTCATTCCTGATGCTGAAATCCAGCTAATAGCCTGATGAGTACTCTCGATGTCCGGAAGATATCCCGGAGTATCCCTACCCGAATTAGAATAATAATATCCTCCGCCTGTGCAGTATTGAGTGTTTTTACACTCGCCATCACAGATACAAACATCGGGCTCATAGAGATTTGCAAACCAATCTATAAGATCGTCGGTATAAAGCGCACCAAGATCTCGAAGCTCCTCCGCGATCTCATATCCAACAGTCGCTTCAAGCTTAGCCCAAGCATCGCTCACAACAGATTTATCATATATCTCTTGCTCGGAAATTATGTCGTTACAATACACTACACCGGCTTTAAGCTTAACTAATTTTTGCACTATATCAGCGCGCTCGATATATTTCAAAAGCTGCGCTTTCGCTTCGGGATAATCATCATACACTACAGCCAAGGAATTGCCGTCCGAATAAACCAAAAACATCGGATAATCACAGCTTTCCTTCACAATATCAAGGGCCTTTTTTGCTATTGCTGTAATCTCTCTTTGTGTATTTCCTACCACTATTTCGCGCATCGCAGAGGACTCGCTATCCTTAAACAATTTAGGACGCATAGCCTTATAAGCGTTGTCGGTATGGCGGAATATTTTTTCAGCCAGCTCGTAGTCCTCACCGCCTTCGGAATAAATGACTGCTATCTCAGAGGAAGCTGGACCTTCATCGCCTCCCGGCAATTTGCCTGCGTTATCATTTTCTCCTGGTGTACAAGAAAACAGAGTAATGAGAGAAACAAACATAACGATAGAAACAATAAATCTTTTCATAGCTTTTCTCCTTGTCATATATTGCTTTGTTATATGTTGCTTTTATTTTATTCAATATTGCTATTCATGGTTTAGCAGACTTAAAATTGATGTTTTATCTTTTTTTGCTTATAATATACAATGGCAATTTTTCACAATTTTATAAGTTATTTTTTGTAAAAAGTGTTGACTTTTGATAATTTTGTGGTATAATAATTATAGAACAGTCAATAATAAAAAGCAATAGGAGATGTTGCTTATGATTAACAAAATATTGCTACCAAGTCTCAAGCGCGACATCGTTTACGAAACACTCGAAGATGAGTGGAGCAAGAAACCGTACGTTTTTCACACCGACAACCTGCGCCCCGACGCAAAGGCGTGGGTCCATAAAGATATTGAGCTTGATTTTATAATAAGCGGAGAAGTCCAAGTTTATCTTGATGACAAACCCATCGCAGCAAGCACGGGTGACATTGTTTGTGTAAACCCATACGTTATACACAGATTTGTACCTATCGGAACAGCGCGCGCGGGAATACTCATGATAAATACAGGCTTTTTAACAAAAAACGATATAGATATAACTAAGGTAAGATTGGACGAAATAATAAAAGATTCGCACGTCGCGGAGCTTTACCGAGATATCATGACTGAACATTCTAGAGAGCAAGAACTCAGTGAGGCTGCTATACGAGCTGATATCTTACGGCTCATCGTCTTTGTATGCCGCAATTATTCAAGGAGTGACTCAACTGTTCAAGAGTTATCGGATTTGCGCTCCTTCGGGCGCTCATTTGAGTATACCAGCCGCGCCATTGATTACGTAAATGCAAATTTCAGAAGAAAGCTTTCTCTGGATGAGATAAGCGCTGCAGCGGGTACGAGTAAATATCACTTTTTAAGAACATTTAAGAAGGTGACCGGCTATACGGTAACAGACTATATAAACAAAGTCAGGTGTGAGTATGCGCGTTCCCTTCTTGTCAGTGGCGAATACAGCGTAAAAGAGACTGCGTTACAATCGGGATTCGATAATTTGTCTCATTTTACAAACACATTCAAAAAGCACGTTGGTCTCCTACCATCCTCTATTCTTTCAAGCGGAAAAACAAACCAAGAAGATATAGATATATAAAAACTGTTCCATGCGGCTTTTATAGCGCTTGGAACAGTTTTTTGTTGATTTGTTTTTATCTTAATGCATTGATAGCTGCGCGTCTGTCTGATGCGTTGAACACAGAGCTGCCCGCCACAAGCACGTTAGCACCTGCCGCTACTGCAAGCTTCGCAGTTTCGGGATTTATACCGCCGTCGACTTGGATATCAAGTGCCAGCCCAAGTCTGTCCGCTTCTGCCCTGATTTTTGATACCTTTTCGAGCATTTGCGGCATGAATTTCTGTCCACCATATCCCGGCTCTACGGTCATGACAAGCACCATATCGCACTTGTTAAGTAAGTAGAAAACATCTTCTGCTGCTGTTGCAGGCTTAATAGAGATCGCTGCCTTTGCACCCGCTTTATGGATTTCATCAAGAAGCTTTTCGGGATTTTCTGTGGCCTCAAAATGGAATGTCACAAGATCCGCACCGGCATCAACAAAACGCTTTGCATAATTTTCCGGCTTTACTATCATAAGATGTACGTCAAAAAAGATTTTGCTGTGCTTTTTGAGCGCCTCAACAACGGGCATTCCAAATGACATATTGGGAACAAATACACCGTCCATAACGTCAAGATGAACCATCTCTGCACCTGCTTTTTCAATTTCGGCAACCTCGGATGCAAGATTAGCAAGGTCGGATGCAAGAACGGAAGGAGAAATTTTTACCATGTTTTTTTACCTTTCTATTATATAACATTATTATAATTGTGGCATAAGTTTACGTTTACCATAAACTGATATAGAGCTGCACCTCGCGGCAAATAGCGATAAGAGCCGGCACAAGACCTTTAACAGAGAAGACGTATATTTTATAAGTGCTAAAGCTCTTATCTTTTGATTGGGTGGCCTTGCGCCACCCTTATTTCTTTTCTAAGAGGGAAACCGCGTGAGCAGCCGCGCCTTCACCGCTTCCGGTGAAGCCGAGTTTTTCCTCTGTTGTGGCTTTAATATTAATTCTGCCACGAGAAATATCAAGACTTTCTGAAATATTATCTATCATTTTCTCAATATATTCTGCAACCTTTGGCTTTTGCAGAACGAGCGTTACATCTATGTTATTGACGGAGTAACCGTTTGTCTGAAGAAGCGCAGAAACTCTCTTTAACAAATCGAGACTGCTGATACCGCGAAAAGTATCGTCGGTGTCCGGGAAATGTCGACCAATGTCGCCAAGTGACGCGGCGCCAAGAAGCGAATCCATAACCGCATGCACAAGAACATCAGCATCGGAGTGACCGAGAAGACCTCTGTCATACGGTATTTTAACACCTCCGAGTATCAGTTCCCTCCCTTCTGAAAATCTATGCACGTCGTAGCCGTGGCCTATTCTAAATTCAGGCATCTGCTTGTCTCTTTTCTTTATCAAAAATTCTGCATATTCTATATCGTCGGGTTTGGTTATCTTTATATTATCAGAGCCGACATCAACTATTGCGGGCCTTGCACCTATTGCTTCAACAAGCATATTATCATCGGTGATAGCGGATAGGTCTTTCGCATTAGCGAGAGCCTTGGCGTAAAGCGATGAGCTGAATATCTGCGGAGTGCTTGCCAAAAAGATGTGATTCCTATCCAAAGTAGATTCTACAGCGTTATCAGTTGATAGCTTTACTGTATCTGTCGCCCGGCAAGCCGCGGTAGCAGCTCCTGTTTCGTGCGCTTTTCTTATTACAGAATCTATCATTTCCACAGTAACAAGGCATCTGGCGGCATCGTGTATTGCTACAAAATCAGACTCGGGCGAACACTCAAGAAACGCTTTCTTTGCCGATTCTGCACGGCATTTTCCCCCGACAACTATATTTTTTACCTTTGGAAAATCCAAAAGAAGCTCGTTCTTACAAAAATCCACCTCGTCTTCACGACAGGCAACGATTATTTCATTCACGAGCGCACTTTGGCTAAAAGCCCTGACACTCCTGTGTAAAACGCTCTCACCGCATATATACATTCTCTGCTTGGTAAGAGAGGAATTCATACGAGATCCGCTTCCCGCCGCCAAAATTATGGTAGTTGTATTTTTCATAAATCTCTCCGTTCTGCCCAAAAATTTGATAGCGATTGATTCATTTTCGATAATAAACAAAATGAACAGTAATGCATCTGAATTTGCCGTCCTCAAGAAGATTTGGACCTCTGACTATAACTCCGTCACCGCTCATAAGCATGGACGTTTCAAGTTCGGCAATATTGCAAACGAACAAGCGGTCGCCGGATGAATCAACTATAAACGTATCATCCTTCACCGTTAGCGCTCCACCGCGACCCACGACGTCCTCGTTATCATTCTTTCGCTCGGTGACATATTTTATCACCTGGCCGTGTAGAGACATCGCCCGCTCAAGTCTCACTGAATACGGAGTGCCACCCTTGTTTTTTGAAAACAACCTTGAAAATATTGACATACCATTCTCCAAGAAAAAATCTAGTATCATTTTACCACAAAAGACAAAAAAATGGAAGTGCTTTTTTCCGTTTTCATGCGTTTTTTTAATATTTTTCAATAAAATTTTAATTTTTTTTGATTTTTTTCAAAAAAACTATTGCATTTTTCTAATTTATGTATTATAATATACGCAAGTGGGGCAAAGTGGATAAATGTGTATCATTTTCCCTGAAAATAGCATCATTTTCCCCAAAACAGACAAAAATTCACTAAAAATCAGCAAAGGAGGTATCTGTTATGTCGTTCGTTGGCTCTTATTCACATTCTCTTGATGCAAAAAAACGCGTTTTCATTCCTGCAAAATATCGCGACGAGCTTGGCGAAACCTTCTACATAACAAGAAAATTCGATACCTACCTTTCAATATACACCGAGGACGATTGGAATGTTTATCTTGAAAAAATTGAAAAGCTCCCCGAATCTATCGGTGCTGAAATTCAGGATTTCATTCTCGGCGGTGCGCAAAAATGCACCCTCGATAACAGCGGAAGAATTATAATCGAGGACAGGCTTCTCAGACACGCTATGATAAACAAAAACGTAGTTTTCGTCGGTGCCGGTAAGCAAATAAGAGTTTGGGCAGAGGAGCTTTGGTGCGAGCGAGAAGAAAAACGCGATTTCGAAAAGATGCGCCAGACTCTCGCAGAATATGGGCTTTAATTCCCTTTCCGAAAGGTTACGCTTATGACAAACAACGGCTTCTCGCATACTTCGGTTTTGCTAATGGAATGTATTGATGCCCTTAATATAAGAGACGGTTTTACATATATCGACTGCACGGCGGGCGGTGGAGGACATTCCCTGGAAATAGCAAAGCGCATGGGCCCTTCGTCAAGACTGATTTGCTTTGACAGAGATAAAAACGCGATTGCAGCCGCAACTCAAAGACTCGAAAACTATCTCGACAGGGTTACGTTTATTAACGATAATTTTCAAAGTCTTGATAAAGCTATCAGAGATTACGATATAAAAAACATCGGCGGTGTGCTTGCCGATTTAGGATGTAGTTCACACCAGTTTGATACTCCTGAGCGCGGATTCAGCTATATGCACGATGCGCCTCTGGATATGAGAATGGATACCGATGCTCCCCTGGATGCGTTCGAAATAATAAACGGATACTCCGAGGATGAGCTAAAAAGAATTATATATGATTACGGTGAGGAGCGCTTTGCTCCGAAAATCGCCTCTGCGATATGTAAAAGAAGAGCGATATCTCCCGTAAGAACGACCTTTGAGCTTAACGAAATAATCAAGGGGGCCATTCCTGCAGCGGCGAGAGCCGATGGCCCCCACCCCTCAAAAAGAACCTTCCAAGCAATACGTATAGAGGTAAATGCAGAGCTTGATGCAATAAAGCCCCTCATTGATACGGCATGCTCAAATCTTGTCGCGGGAGGCCGAATCGCGATAATTTCATTCCACTCTCTCGAAGATAGAATAGTAAAGCAATCGTATAAGGCTCTTGCCTCGGGATGCACGTGTCCCAAGGACTTCCCTATATGCATCTGCGGAAACAAACCTAAAATCAAAGAAATTACAAAAAAACCGATACTGCCAAGTCAGGAAGAGTTAGAAATCAATCCGCGTTCAAGAAGCGCAAAGCTCCGTGTGGCAGAAAAAATATAAAAAGGAGAAAAGAAGAATGGCACGCAATACCATGAACAATTATGACAGACTTTATACCAGTATGAAAGAAAGCTTCACAATCGAAAACAGCGACTGCTCCCTCGGCGAATACATGCTCATGAAGGCCGCTCAGAAAAAGAGCGAGGCAGCTCTGCCCGTTGCCCTTCGCCCCTCCGCGACACGCAGCGAGCGCACCGTAGCTATGATATGCTCTTACGTTGAGGAAAAGCTCACAGTTAAGGAGACTCCCGAAAAGGATACCATAATCAGAGCCTTCCCCATCAGAACCTCTGCCGCAGCTCTTCTATCGGCAGTAGTAGCTTGCACCTTTATGCTTTCATTCGCTTTTATAGGTACTCGCCTTCTCTCTCCCGAGTCCAGAATAGAGACCGTCGAAGTTACCGAAACCGAGCAAGAGAACGTAGGCACTCAAGAAACAGCGGCAAATAAATAATCGTATTTCCTTCATAAAATCAAGTTTTCATAAATAAGATATAGCGATGGTTTTTACCGTCGCTATATTTTTTTGTTTTGTAAGGATTAAAATCTTGGAAGCGCGTACAAAAAATTTTACTAAAAGACGAATAGGAGCATTGCTTCTGCTATTCGGATTCTTTGCTTCGTATCTTTTATATAATGTATTTCGTCTGGCGTATATCAATCACGATTATTATAAGGATAAAACCTATGACCAAATAACCACAACATCTCCTCTGCCCGCAAGGCGCGGTGATATATACGATGCCAATATGAAGGTTTTAGCCACCAGCAACACCGAGTGGCGTGTTTTCGTATCCACAAGAGATATTCGTTCTGCCGAAAGAAAAAACGGGAAAGACTATACCGCGATGATTAGCAATGGTATAGGAGCTATACTGTCAATGGATACCGAAAAGCTTTATAGCAAAATAAAGAAAGCAAACGTCCTGGACGTAACAATAAAAAAGAACATAAGTGAAGATAAATTCAGGCAGATTCTTGATTTTGTCGAAAAGAACGATTTGGAAAATCTTGTAATGTTCGAAGCATCAAGCTCAAGGTACTATCCCGAAGGAAGCTTTTTAGCACACGCTTTAGGATTTACCGGTAGTGACAACCAAGGGCTTTACGGGTTGGAATATTACTATGATGACGTGCTTCGGGGAACCGATGGATACTACGTTTATGCAAAGGA
This sequence comes from Eubacteriales bacterium, assembly GCA_045595265.1. Taxonomy (GTDB): domain Bacteria; phylum Bacillota; class Clostridia; order Oscillospirales; family CAG-272; genus UBA1740. The sequence goes on along the minus strand of JAZOAA010000003.1, from coordinate 7,970 downwards.
TGCAAACGGCAATAGCCTAGATACCGAATATACAGACTATTTCCCTGCTAAAAGCGGAAACAGCTTAGTTACAACGATAGACTCTTATCTTCAAAGCACGCTGGAGTCTATAATAGAGCAAGCCAGAGCAAATCACATGGTCCAGGATAGAGTTTGCGGAGTAGTAATGAACACTAACACGGGCGCAATACTTGCTATGGCAACAACATCTGCATTTGATCCGAATGACCCGTTTACCCTTGATGATATATCGGCAAAAAAGCTAGCTGAGTCAGGACTTGTCAACGGAACGGAAGAATATAAAGAATATAAAAACGCGCTCATGCAAGAAATGTGGTCTAATAAGCCTCTGAGCGAAGCATACGAGCCCGGCTCTACCTTCAAGATAATAACAGTAGCCTCAGCCCTTGATTTCGGAGCGGTCACCGCTTCGGATACATTTTCGTGCAGCGGCTCTTGTCGAGTGGGCGGATACAATATAAGATGTCACAAGCGCACAGGTCACGGTGCCGGTTTCAGCCTTGCATACGGCTTACAGATGTCATGCAACCCTTGTATGATTGCCGTTTCGGAACGGCTTGGAGCAAGTAACTTTTATTCTTACGTAGAAAAATTCGGATATTTTGAAAAAACGGGCATAGATCTACCGGGAGAGGCAGAAACTATTTTCCACAGTGAAAACGCCATAGGTGCAACCGAGCTTGCAACAGCTTCTTTTGGGCAGCGATTTAAGGTATCTATCATAAATCATCTTACGGCTATATCCGCTGTTGCAAACGGCGGAAAGCTTGTTACACCTTACATTGTAGACAAGATCATAGACAGCGAAGGTAACGTCGTGTCCCGTCACGATGTGCAGATTAGGCGAACTGTTATATCCGAACAAGTAGCAACCACTGTTACAAAAATGCTGGTTGATGGCGTAAACGGAAACGGCGGAGCTAAAAATGCAGGAGTTGTAGGTTACAACGTAGCAGCAAAAACCGGAACGTCAGAAAAATTCGACATTCTTGATGAAAACGGAAGCTCTTATCTCAGAATCGGCTCGACCGTAGCATATGCCACAGACGAAAAATCCGGCATCGCGGTTGTCATAGTTGCAGATGAACCGACCTCAAACGTAAAATACGGCAGCGTTGTAGCAGCTCCGTACGTTTCCTCTTTTTTAGAAAAGGCTCTTCCCTACCTAGAATACCGATCTACCTCTGAAGAGCTTAACGTAACAGTAGAAAACTTTGTGGGAATGAGCATAAGCGAAGCAAAAAGCAAGCTTAACGCTGCAAAAATAGCTTATGAAATCATCGGAAACGGCACTGTCGTTCTTTCGCAAACACCAACGCATAAAGAAAGCTTTTCTTCTCCGGTATCCAAGGTAATACTATACACGGAAGAAGGAGAAATGCAACTAGTAAACGTACCTAACGTCGTAGGACGTTCGGTTTCGGAAGGCCTGCGTATGTTACTGAATGCGGGGTTAAATATCAAATTCACAGGTTCTGGCTCTTCCCCATTATCAAGCGATACAATATTTTCTCAGTCCATACCTCCGGGTGAAATGGTTAAAAGAGGGACGGTAATATGTATACAAGTCTTAAAAACGGATTTTGAAGATTAGAAAGGATATAACAATGAAATTATCAAAAATATTAAGCGGAATAGAAATAGCGCATAGCGATATAGATGATTTAGAAATAGACTATGTTTCTACTGATATTGAAAAGATAAAGGAAAGAACGCTTTTTGTTCTGGAGAACTCAAAAAAAGCTCCGTGCTTTTCATCTCTTACAAAAGAACCCTATGCCGTGATATGCGATGCCGACATAGATACAGGTACAGTTCCAAAAATAATAGTTAAGGACGCGCGAATTGCGTCCTCTTACATACACTCTAATTTTTACGGTGTAGATTACACAAGGTTGAAATTTATAGGAATAACAGGAACTAACGGAAAAAGCACAACCGCATACTTGACTTATGAGATTTTAATTGAGCTTGGATTTAAGGCTGGATTTATCGGTACGGGAAGAATCGAAATAAACGGAAAAGCTGAAAACGATAAACACTATTCAATGACCACCCCAGATCCCGCCCTGCTCTATAAAACTATAAAGAAAATGCAGGACGCCGACTGCACTTACGTTATAATGGAGATATCCAGCCACGCATTATCACTAAACAAAACAGCACCGATAATTTTCGAGTACGGATTATTCACCAATCTGAGTCCCGAGCATCTTGATTTCCACAAAGATATGGAAAACTATTATTTGGCAAAAGCAAAGCTCGCAAAATCGTCTAAATGTGCCGTTTTCAATATAGACGACAGATATATCAGCCGCATGTGTTCATCACATGAAGGAAGAAAAATCACAGTTGGCTCCCTATACAGAGGCGATTATTACGCTGTTTATCCGCAAGAGATGGGTGTGGACGGAATATCTTACATATTACATGGAAAAAGCTTTTCGTTCAGAATGAGATCTTCGCTTTGCGGAATTTACAACGTATATAATACGCTTCTTGCGGCTGCAACACTAATCGATATCGGCATTGCCCCCTGCCGTGTCAAGACGGCAATGAAAAAAGCTAAAGGGCTTCATGGAAGATACGAAATAATAAAAGACGAAATAACGGTAATAATAGATTATGCCCATACTCCTCTTGCCTACGAAAGCTTTTTGCGAAGTGTGAGAGCTATGAAAGGACATAGAAAGCTTATATCGGTATTTGGGTGCGGCGGAGAGCGTGAAAAAGAAAAAAGACCGAAAATTGCAAAAATTACAGAAAAATATTCGGATAAAATATTTGTAACATCGGATAACCCAAGAGGAGAAAATCCCGAAACTATTATCGAAGATATTATAGGTGGCTTCAGCGGAAAATCATATGTTGTCATTAAGGACAGAAGCGAGGCGATTATAAAGGCGGTTACAGAATCGTGTAAAAACGATATCGTAGCAATCATAGGAAAAGGAGCCGAAGAATATAACATTGACGAAAACGGGTATCATAAATATTCAGATATTGACGTTGTAAAAACAGCCTTAGAGGAGCGCAAGCATCATGCGAATAAAGCTTGATATTCCTCTTACTGTAACAGAAGCTTCAATGGCTATGCAAGCGTCTTGCGGTGTACCGGAAGCACTGTTGGCACATATATGTACGGACTCGCGAGAATGCAAGCCCGGGGATTTGTTTTTTGCACTCCGCGGAAGAACGGCAGACGGAGAAAATTACGTATATGATGCTATATCAAAAGGTGCGTATGCCGTTAGCAAAAGAATTTTGCCAGGAGGATTGGCGGTTAAAAGTCCCGAAAAAGCACTTCTTTCACTTGCGAAATATTATAAAACCAAGCTTGCTAATCTAAAGTATACCGTCGCTATAACAGGAAGTGTAGGAAAAACCACTACCAAAGAATTTTTGCGCATATTGACAGAAAGCTATTATAAAACTCATGCAACAAAAGGAAACGAAAATAATACTATCGGAGTTCCTCTCACAATTCTGAGCGCCAAAAGAGATACCGAGCTTTTGATACTCGAAATGGGAATGAACAGCTACGGTGAGATTTCCGCGTTATCAAAATGCGCCGCTCCGGATATAGCTATAATATCCAACATCGGAACGGCGCATATCGGTGCTTTTGGTTCGAGGGAAAATATAGCAAAGGCAAAGCTCGAAATAAAAGACGGAATGGAGCAAAAAGAGCTGATACTACCGTACGGAGAAGAGCTTCTTATGAAGGAAGAAGGGACTTTCTTTTCCACAAAAGACAAAAGAGCCGACGTATATATAATATATAATGAAGGAAACGTAAATATATACGACCGTGGTATCATATACAGTCACCCGATTGCAAATTTCGGCAATCACAACTTTGAATGTCTTGGTGCAGCGTATGCAGCTTGTCGAAAAATGAAGCTGTCGTCCAATAACATCATTCGAGTTTTTTCTGAAATATCCAGCGAAAACACAAGGCAGAGTTTAATTCATCTTGATGATTTTTGCATTTTTTCGGATTTTTACAATTCATCGTACGAGTCAGTGGCGGCGGCTCTCGAATATTTGTCGGCTCTTAACGTATACACCTGTAAGAGCGCCCTTTTAGGCAGCATTTTAGAGCTTGGTGATATGAGAAAGACAATATACGAGAAGATTGGCAAGCTATGCGCAGAAAAGAAACTAAAAAACCTATATCTTTACGGCTATGACACTGTGGATATCAAAGAGAGCGCTATAAAAAACGGTATGGATGAAAAAAGGATTTTTCTATATTCGAGAGATCAGGCAGACGATATCGCAAGCGCTGTATATAACAATCATACAGCGGGCGAAATAGTGCTATTCAAGGCATCAAACGCAGTCAGACTCGGCGAAGTGCTTGACAAGCTAAAAAAATTTCAAAATAATAATTAGGGGGTGTTCTTAATTGGCGGAAAAATATTTCGCGTTATATATGCTGGTGTTTTTCGGCACGTTTTTTTCTACCGTCGCGGTGGAACGTTTTTTGATTCCGCGACTTAAAAAATGCGCGAGCCAGCCTATCTATACTGAAGGACCTTCCTGGCACGAAAAAAAGCAAGGCACACCCACTATGGGTGGGTTGGGATTTTGCTTTTCTATCTCCGCATTTTTAATAGCATGTTCCATACTTTTGTATTTACAAAATTCAAAAGACGAAGCCATGGGCATTATCATTTCCGCACTTTACGCTCTCGCCAACGCGCTTGTAGGTGTTATGGACGACCTAAAAAAGCTAAAAAGAAACAAAAACGCAGGGCTCACCCCGAAGCAGAAGCTTGCTTTGCAGCTTATATTAGCTATCGCATTTCTTTTTGCAAGAAAAGTCCTTCTTCTTGACGGTAGTGAAATATCGTTTTCTTTTGGCGAGATAGACTTAGGTATATTCTATTATCCCATATCATTAATCGCGCTTTTAGGCACTGTCAACTGCGCCAATCTCACAGACGGTATAGACGGTCTGGCGACCAGTGTTGCACTATGTTCCGGGGTAGCCATTCTTTTCATCTCGGCATCTCTTTTCAAGGATGCGGCAATATGTGCTTGCGCAATAATGGGCGGATGTGCTGCATTTCTTATCTTTAATGCAAATCCCGCAAAAATTTTTATGGGAGATACAGGCTCTCTGTTTCTCGGTGCGCTTATATCAGCTTGCGTATTCACGGTAGGAAATCCGCTGCTTATAATTTTCATCTGTGCGGTATATCTTATCGAAGGTATTTCCGTAATACTTCAAGTAATATCGTATAAGCTTACGGGAAAGCGCGTTTTCTTAATGGCGCCTCTCCATCATCATCTGGAAAAGCGCGGAATAACAGAAAACCAAATATGCCTTATAGCGATAATAATAACACTGTTATGCTCCTGCCTCGGATTCATTATCTTCATGCCGATAAAATGAAATTCGAATCAATAAAAACGCTAAGAAGTAAAATAACATCATATATGCCAAAAAAAAGATATGGCAGTACGGATTCTGTATTTTTAATTCTGGTCTTATTGCTTTCGCTCTACGGAACAGTTATGGTATTCAGCGCAGGAATGCCATACGCCGCGGCAAGATATCACGATGAGTTTTATTTCATCAAAAAGCAAACGGTTTGGATGCTTCTCGGATTTGCAACGATAATAATAGCATCAAAAATTTCCAGCGATTTGTTAAAGCGATATACACCTATGGCTTACGGAATAACTTTAACTTTGCTGATTTTAGTTTTAATCGTAGGATTTGTCGGAAACGGGGCAAAACGATGGATATCAATAGGTCCGTTAACTATTCAACCCTCTGAAATAGCTAAAATCACACTCATATTAATGCTGGCGAAATATTTTTCGGATTTTGAAGAAAAAGCTACCGATCATATAAGAAGTAAAAACGTATTGGTGTACGGTACGATCATACCGTTTCTTATTCTGGCAATACCTATCTTGCTGGTCATGCTGCAAAAGCACTTATCATGCATAATAATTCTCGGAGCTATCGGAATTTTACTTATTTTCGCGGCGGGTGTAAATCCTAAATATCTTTACGCGCTTTGTATCGTTGGTGTGGTATGCATAACCTGCCTTGCGATATTTACCGACTATACAAAAGAACGGATAGTCGTGTGGCAAAACCCGGAGCTGTATAAGCTTACGGGAGGCTGGCAAACACTGCAGGGACTTATGGCTATCGGAACAGGAGGTATATTCGGAGTAGGACTTGGAGAAAGCATATTAAAGCATTGCTACGTATCCGAGCCGGCTAACGACATGATATTCGCTATTCTGTGCGAGGAGCTTGGAGTTGTCGGGGCTATGCTTATGCTGGTGTTGTTCGGCGCGCTTATCGTACGAATGACACAAATAGCGCTTCGGTCAAATGACACGTTTTCAAGACTTGTATGTCTGGGTATAGCTATAAAAATGGCAGTTCAAGTGCTGCTTAACGTTGCGGTTGTCACCAACACAATTCCAAACACGGGAATTTCCCTTCCCTTTTTCAGCTATGGTGGCTCTTCTCTTATTATGCTGTTTTTTGAAATGGGTGTAGTATTGTCTGTGTCGAGGCAATCTAAAATAACAAAATAACCTAAGGGGTGCTTTACTCTTATGAAAATAATTTTTTGCGGAGGCGGCAGCGCAGGTCACGTGACTCCCGCGCTAGCAATTGCCGAAGAAATTAAAAAAACGCACAGTACCGCAGAGATACTTTTTATCGGTAGAGACGGCGGATTTGAAAACGGAATGGTAAAAAAGGCAGGACTTCCTATGCAGTACATCAAGATAGGAGGACTGCAAAGAAAATTTACGGTAAAGAATATAAAAAATGCTATAAATGCATTGAAGGCGGTCAATAGATGCAAAAAAATCATTAGTGATTTTTCTCCGGACGTTGTTGTCGGTACGGGTGGATACGTATGCTGGCCTGTTTTGCACGCTGCCACATCACTCAAGATTCCTACTGTTATTCATGAATCCAATCGCGCACCGGGACTCACCACAAGACTTGTATCAAAAAAGTGCACAGAGGTTCTTCTTAACCACAAAAATACAGCCAACGACCTCAAGCGAAAGGATAACGTTCGCGTTATTGGAAATCCTTTACGGAGTGATTTTAACACCATAAGAAAAAGCGAAGCGAGAAGGCGCTTAAAAATAAATAAGGACGATATCTATATAGTATCCTTTGGCGGAAGCATCGGAGCACAAAGAATGAACGACGTAATACTGAAAATCATAAAAGAAGAGTCGCAAAATGCTAATATAAAGCACCTACACGCAACCGGAAAACGATATTACGAAAAGGACGATATACAAAGCGCAAAACAAAGCAATTATAAAATTGTTCCGTATATAGATGATATGCCCTTACATCTATGTGCGGCAGATATCGTAATATGCAGAAGCGGTGCTATGACTCTATCGGAAATTGCACTGACGGGTGCCGCGGCAATACTGATTCCCTCGCCGAACGTCAGCGAAAATCATCAGTACAAAAACGCGAAGGCATTAGCCGACGAAGGTGCATGCATCTTGATAGAAGAAAGCGAGCTTACGGAAAAGGTTCTAAAAGATAAAATTTCTGAGCTTGCTCGCGATGAAGAAAAGCGAAAAGAGCTAGGGAAAAGAATAAAAAAATTCGCTACAAAAAACGCATCGGCTATGGCAGCACAATCAATAATCAAAATCGCAGAAAGCAGTAGTTCTGCCTCGAATTTTCTTGCAATATAGCAGTATTTAGTCGAATCGGGTCGTTCCAGTGAAAAACAACATTATTTCTGCTCCGTATTTTGTTCTTAAAATAAAATATTTTGTAAATTTATTAAATATATAATACTTTTTATTGCAAAATAAAAATATTTATGTTAAAATATAAGAAAAATAAATTATTTAAGAAAAAGTGGGCTTTATCACAGCCCATTGACATAAAACGGAGGTAAAAATAATGGAATTCGATTTCGAAC
>JAZOAA010000002.1:0-14740 GCA_045595265.1 Eubacteriales bacterium | reverse complement strand
CCGTTGGTGTTCTTACACAGTATCAGCCTCTGGCGCTCAACGAGTACGTTGCCAACGGTGCGCCCTGGGATCTTGACAGAATGAGAGGAGGTCTTTCCGTCCTTCCTCCTTATCAAGGCAACAAGCACTCTGATTGGTATAAGGGTACCGCCAACGCTATATACCAAAACATTAATTTCATAAAACAGTATAACCCCGACTACGTTCTTATCCTTTCCGGTGATCACATCTACCGAATGGATTACAGACTTATGCTTGAGCAACACAAAAAGACCGGCGCCGTTTGTACTGTTGCGACAATAACCGTCCCTATTGAAGAGGCATCAAGATTTGGTATATGTAACACAAATAGCGACGGTTCTATATATGAATTTGAAGAAAAACCCAAAAAGCCGAAGAACAATCAGGCGTCTATGGGTATATACATCTTCAACACCGATACTCTTATCGAATATCTTGAGACCGACGAGGCTGATGAAAATTCGTCTAACGATTTCGGTAAAAACATAATCCCGAACCTTCTTGGCAATGGGGAAAAGCTCTATTCTTACAAATTTGAAGGATATTGGAAGGACGTTGGAACTATTTCTTCGCTTTGGGAAGCGAATATGGATTTAATAGGCGACAAGCCCATCATAAATCTTGCCGACCAAAATAAGAGAATATATTCCAAGAACACAGCACGTCCGCCTCAGTATATCGGACCTAAGGCTACCGTTATAAATTCCTTGGTTTCAGAGGGATCTAAAATTTACGGCAAGGTAGAAAATTCGGTCCTTTCCGGTGGTGTTATAGTCGAAGCCGGTGCAGTTGTCAAGGATTCCGTTATAATGGATGACGTAGTAATAAAGAAAAACGCTTCTGTATTTTCCGCAATCGTTGATGCTAATTCTGTTGTAGAAGCAGGCAAGACCGTAGGCACGGAAAACGCCGGTAAAGACAATATCACCGTTATTGCCAGCGGCAGCGTAATCGACGCATAAAATTAGGGAGGAGAGTAAAAAATGGCTATCAGTGCAGCAGGTATAATTTTTTCCAGCTTAAATAATAATACGCTATCCAGACTTACGTCAGACAGAACGGTTGCAGCCATTCCATTTGCGTGCCGTTATAGATTAATCGATTTTGCTCTTTCTAATTTGGTAAACGCCAACATATCTAACATAAACATAGTTGCAAATTACAATTATCGCTCACTTCTTGAGCATATCGGCAGCGGTAAAGACTGGGATTTGGCAAGAAGAAAGAGTGGTGTAAATATAATTTCTCCGTTCCAAACTGCCGTTAATTCGGAGTCTAAGGTTTTCGCGACCAGAATGGAAGCCCTCAAGAATATGAAGGAATACATCGCTGAGTTTACAGAAGAATTTGTTGTAATGATGGATTCCGATATCGTTTTGAATATAGATATCGCAGACGTCATCGCAAAGCATGAAAAAACCGGAGCAAACATAACTATCGTTACTCAAACGATGAAGCAGGGAACGCCCATCAAGCATCCCAGAATGATGATAGCATCAGTTGCAGGCAAAATTACCGATATTGCTATGTCGCAGGAATACAACGAGCGCAACCCCGAGCTTTCGCTTAATATATTTGTAATGAAAACGCAGTATCTTCGCCGTCTTATAGAGGAGGCGGAGGCATATCATCTTGAGAGTCTCACAAGCCTCATGCTCAAGAATTGCAAATCTTCTAATTACAGAACATATAAATATTCGGGATTTGTGGCATCTGTTTCGTCCTTTAACGATTATTATCAGTATTCTATGGAGCTTGTTAAGAGCGACAAGGCAAGGGATTCGATTTTCGGTAAGAAAGAGTTTCCGATATTCACCCGAGTTCACAACTCTGCTCCCACAGCTCACAAGCAGAGTGCGGAGGTTGAGAATTCAATGATTGCCGACGAATGCGTTATAGAAGGAACTGTTATAAATTCCGTTATCTTCCGTGACGTAAAAATTGAAGCAGGCGCGGTGGTTAAAAACTCAGTTCTGTTCCACGGAACTCATGTAGGAAAGGATGCAACCCTTAATTGTATAGTTACCGATAAGGATGTTTTTGTAACCGACGGTGTAACTCTTTCAGGAAATGATAACATGCCGTTCTATATCCAGAAGGGTGCTAAAATTTAATTCTGATACTAAAGACTTGGAGAAAATAATTTGAAAATTTTATATGTAACAAGTGAAGCAACTCCTTACGCTGCCAGCGGTGGTCTTGGTGACGTTATGGGTGCTTTACCCAAAGCTATAACCCAAAACGAAGATATAAGCGCTGAAGTAATTTTGCCTCTTTACAATACTGTTAAAGAGGAATACAGAAAGCAGCTTGAGCTTGTAGCTGATATAACGTTTGATCTTTCATGGAGACACACGGGTGCATCCATATATAAGCTCACAAATGATAAGGTAACGTATTATTTCGTAGAAAATCACTATTACTTCGATAGAGGCCGCTTATACGGTGAATTTGATGACGGCGAGCGATTTGCGTTCTTTTCGCGCGCAGTCATTGAGTTCATGCTTCAGTTATCGCACGTGCCGGACGTTCTTCATGCAAATGATTGGCAAACGGCACTGGCGATAGTTTATCTCAAAACCGAGTATGCAAGGTTTGATTCGTTAAAGAATATCAAAACTGTTTACACTATTCACAATATCGAATATCAGGGAAAATACAATCCTTATATTCTGGGAGACGTTTTCGGTATTTCAAGTCACTACCGCGACCTTTGTGTATTTGACGGTGACTTAAATCTTATGAAGGCGGCTATCGTTATCTCTGATTACGTAACTACGGTAAGCCCCAATTATGCAAGAGAGCTTGAGTACGATTTCTTCGCATTCGGACTTTCACCCATTATCAAGGCATGCTCGCATAAAATATCCGGTGTTATAAACGGTATCGATTACTCATATTTTTCTCCCGAAACAGGCGGAGATATTGAATTTCCGTTTACAAAAACAAATTATAAGACCGGCAAATCCAAAAACAAAAAAGCATTATGCCAAGAGATCGGTCTTGAATACAAGAAGGATACCCCCTTGCTTGTTATGATAACAAGACTTGCATCTCAGAAGGGCATCGATCTTCTTTTAGCAATACTTGATGAGCTTTTGTGCGAGGATATACAGCTCGTTATTCTCGGAACGGGTGAGGCTGAATATGAAAACGCGCTTCGCGAGGCAGAGGCAAGACATGATAATCTGCGCGCGCTCATTACCTTTGACAGAGTGCTTTCGAAGAAAATGTATGCCGCAGCCGACCTCTTCCTTATGCCGTCAAAGAGCGAGCCTTGCGGTCTTGCACAGATGATCTCTTGCTCTTACGCTACTGTTCCCGTTGTACGCTCTGTCGGCGGTCTTTACGACACGATAATTCCTTACGGAGAGCCGGGAGCAAACGGCTTCCGATTTGACAACTATAACGCTCACGAGTTGCTCTATACTGTAAAGAATGCTGTAAGCATCTATCGCGATAAGCAAAAATGGACTGAACTCACTAAAAGCGCAAAGGCATCGATCTTCACTTGGGACAATTCTGCCCTGAAATATATCGAAATTTACAAGAATTTACTGAATTGATAGGAAAAACGCAAATGACAAATAAATCCGGAGTAAATCCGTTAACCGGACAAAAATTAAAAATCACCAAAGAAGAATTAAAAGAAAAGATAGAAGCCAAGCTTGTAACCCGCGGAATTTATGATCCCACCAAGGCTTCAGACGAGCAGCTTTATCAAGCCACGGTTCATACGCTCAAGGACATTATGCTTGAGTACAGAGCCGATTTTAAGAAGAGAATAAAGGCATCTGACGGAAAGAAAATCTGCTATTTATGTATGGAATTTCTCGTGGGACGCGCTCTCCGCAACGATGCGATGAATCTCGGCCTTTTCAACGAGCTTTCCGAAATTTTAACAGAATTTGGAACATCGTTTGAAAAAATTTATTCATGCGAGGTAGATCCCGGGCTCGGCAATGGTGGTCTCGGCAGACTTGCCGCTTGCTTTATGGATTCGCTTACGGCAAAGGACTATGCCGCAAACGGTTATTCGCTTCTTTACGAAAACGGTCTTTTCAAGCAGAGGCTTATTGACGGTGAGCAGGTAGAGCTTGCAGACGAGTGGCTTGCGAGCGGAGGTGTTTGGCTCGTTCCTAGGACGGACAGATCTGTTTCCGTACGCTTTGGAGGTAAGATAGAAGAGAAGTATGAAAACGGCCAGCTGGCATTCGTAAATTACGAATACGATGAGGTTAAGGCTGTTCCGTACGATCTTCTTATTCCGGGAACAGAGACCAATGCCGTAAACACTATAAGACTTTGGCGTGCAAAAGATGTTCCGAAGGATACCTCCGGATATACTACCCAGGCGGGTTATGTTAAGAATCTTTCCGAGGGCAGCGGAGCAGAGGCTATTACAAAGCAGCTGTATCCGCCGGATAATTACGATGAAGGAAAGCTTCTTAGACTTACACAGCAGTATTTTCTTGTTTCAGCATCTCTGCAGAGCATTATAAAGGATTATTTTGCAGAGCACGGCTCGCTTGCAGGATTTGAGGATAAGGTAGCTATACACATCAACGACACTCACCCTGCGTTATGTATTCCCGAGCTTATGAGAATTCTCATGGACGTCTACTCATATTCATGGGATGATGCATGGGCAATAGTGGTTAAAAGCGTATCTTATACAAACCATACGGTGCTTCCCGAGGCTCTTGAGTGCTGGAGAGTTGATCTTTTCAGCTTAAAGCTTCCTCGCATTTTTATGATTGTTAACGAGATAAACCGCAGATTTACCGCTGATCTTTGGAATTTATATCCTGGTGACTGGGATAGAATATCCAGAATGTCAATTGTTGCGTATAATCAGGTGAGAATGGCAAATCTTTCCATTGTCGGATCACACACGGTTAACGGCGTTTCAAAGCTCCATAGCGACATTTTGAAGAAAACTATATTCCACGATTTTTACAAAATGACCCCGTGGAAATTCACAAACGTAACAAACGGTGTAGTGCACAGAAGATGGCTTAATTATTCAAATCCCGGTCTTGCTTCATTGCTTGATGAGCTTATCGGCACGGAGTTCCGCGAAAACGGTTTAGAGCTTAACAAGCTCCTGCAATATCAAAACGATACAGCCGTTCTGGCTAAAATCGCAGATATTAAGCACAAAAACAAGGAGCGCTTCGCTTACTATGCTTATAATAGATCCGGTAAACGAATTGATACGGATTCTATATTCGATGTTCAGATCAAGAGAATGCACGAATATAAGCGCCAGCTCTTAAACGTTCTTAAGATAATCGCTCTTTATAACGAAATTCTTGATAACCCCAATGCCGATATACCGCCGCAGACATTTATCTTCGGCTGTAAGGCTGCTCCGGGTTATCAGATGGCAAAGAAGATTATTAAGCTTATTTGGTTCCTTTCAAAAGAGCTTGAATCAAATCCTCTTACACGCGATAGATTAAAGGTCGTGTTTATGGAAGAGTATAACGTTTCCATGGCAGAAATTCTGATACCCTCTGCGGATATTTCAGAGCAAATTTCTCTGGCGGGTAAGGAAGCCAGCGGAACAGGTTGTATGAAGCTGATGATGAACGGTGCTGTTACTATGGGTACGCTCGACGGAGCCAACGTAGAAATTCAGGAAGCGTGCGGAAAAGATAACATTTACATCTTCGGTCTTAACACTCATGAGGTTGACGAGCTTTGGCGAAACGGATATATCGCAAGAAATTACTACAATTCCTCTCCAAGACTTAAGAGAGTTGTCGATAGACTCTATCAACCTATCGGAGGCGAAAACTTCTCGCATATTGCTGATTATCTTATTGACGGTAGCTTCGGCATAGCAGACCCCTTCATGTGTCTTGCTGATTTCGATTCCTATCTATATGCTTACAACAGCGCTACCAAGGATTATGGAAACAGAGAGCTCTGGTCCAGAAAGTCGCTTGTCAATACAGCGACCAGCGGCATTTTTGCATCGGATAACAGCATTACCAATTATGCTGAAAATATTTGGCACGCAAAACCCATAAATAAATCAAAATCTTAACCAAAAATTATGTCACAATTCAATCCATCTTGTATTTCAAATGCTAAATGTGCTACGGTGTCGGTTAAATATCTTCATGCCGACACCGCGCGCGTGCTTCTTTCCGCCTACGATATAAGTGAAAAAATCAATATAATTTTGAGTATCCAAAGGAATATCGCGGCAAAGGAAATTGTTGCAACAATTTACGATGAATACCTATCTCCCGTAAATGAATGCGTCGGCATATGGCAAGGACATTCAATGGGGATTGACGAGTATTTGTTTGATTTTACCCCATTCATTACATCTGCTTCGCTTCGTTTTTTCGATTTCAGAATAAAAACGCTACAAGGCGATTTATATGTAAGAAAGAACATAAGCGCATTAATTACTCAACATAAAGAAGAATATAACTCATTTCAACTTAGCGTTTCGGACTTTGAGCACGATGCGCCATATGCCTTATGGGGCGGAGTTATATATCAGATTTTCGTTGACAGATTTAACAGGGGAGGAGACGTTCCGGTTTCTGATGGTGCCAGACTCATTAACGGAAAATGGAACGTTATCGCCGAGTTTCCGGAATATCCCGGAGCACCGTTAAAAAATAACACCTTTTTTGGTGGAACACTGTTCGGTATAACAAACAAGCTTGATTATATCAAATCCTTGGGTGTTACCGCGATATATCTTTCACCAATTTTTTCTTCGGTATCAAATCATAAATACGATACCGCAGATTATATGACGGTGGATGAAATGTTCGGGGGCGAAGAAGCGCTTAAAGAGTTAATTGATCAAGCAAAAAAACGAAATATAAAAATAATTCTCGACGGTGTATTCAATCACACCGGTGATGACAGCGTATATTTTAATAAGAACAAACGATTTGATACGCTTGGAGCATATAATTCAAAATCATCGCCATATTATTCCTGGTACGACTTCCAACACCACCCCGATGAATATACAAGCTGGTGGGGAATCCCAATTCTGCCGCGTATTAACCCGGATATTATTGAATGTGGTGAATATTTAGCAGGCAAAGGCGGAGTAATAGAAAAATATCGCAAGCTCGGTGTTTACGGCTTTAGGCTCGATGTTTGTGACGAGCTTTCGGACGGTTTTATAGCTAAAATCAAATCTAAATTGTCGGAGGATGGCGAATCCGTGCTTTATGGCGAGGTTTGGGAGGATGCTTCTTGCAAAATAGCCTACGATAAGCGTAAAAAATATTATCTCGGACGTGAGCTTGACGGTGTTATGAATTATCCGCTGAGAACCGGTATATTGGATTATATAGTTAAAAAAAGCACCGACACTCTATCTTACGCACTGTTTGACGTTATACAAAATATGCCTATCAGAATACGAAACTCACAGATGAATCTCTTAGGTTCTCATGATACCGTTCGTGTTTTAACGGCACTAGCAGGAAAATCTACCGACGGATATACAAACTCGCAGCTTGCCATCTCCCGCCTTACAAGTCACGAGCGTACACTCGCTACAAAAAGGCTAATGGCGGCGTATACAGTTCTTGCAACATTACCGGGAATCCCTACGATATTCTATGGAGATGAGGCGGGTCTTGAAGGTTACAGTGATCCTTTCAACCGTATGCCATACCCTTGGGGTGAAGAGGATAAGGAGCTGGTCGCTCATTACCGCGAAGTAGGTAACGTTCGCACACAAAACGATGTATATAAAGATGCAGATTTTGAAGTTCTTTACTTAACTGGCGAGCTTCTTATATTCGAAAGAGTGTCAGACAAAGCAAGATACGTAACGGTGTTTAATAATTCCGATACTGCAATCGGGCTTTGCTTTGATACCGAGGCGGTAGAGCTATTGAATAAAAAAAGAGCTAAAAAGCATAAGTTGTCTGATAATTCAGCGGCGATTTTCAAGATAAACAAAGATACAGGATTTGAAATTATTTCAGAGGCACATAAATGACTATTACTTTAATTGGCATGCCGGCAGCGGGAAAAAGCTGTATGGGGCGAGCTCTTGCAAAAAAACTAGGCATGAAGCTTATAGACGGTGATCGACTGATAGAAGAGATCACGGGCAGAGCTTTGCAGGATATTATTGACGAAGACGGGCTTGACGGCTTTAAGAAGCTGGAGGAGAAAATTCTTCTTTCAATCGAAGAGGATGATGTCATCATAACTCCCGGTGGTAGCGCAATTTATTATGATAGCGTTATGTCTCACTATAAGAAACGCGGCCCTATCGTTTATTTGTATGTAAGTCCTAAGAACCTGGTGCAAAGACTAGGAGATTTTTCAAGACGCGGAGTCGTTTTGAAGCCGGGTCAGACAATACTCGATCTCTATAACGAGCGCGCTCCCTTACTTGAAAAATATGCGGATATAACAGTCAACTGCGATGGAAACAGGTATTCTTATTACCAAAAGGACGCACTTGAGAAAATTCAAAATTACAAAAAGCAATAGAAAAAGGCGGAGACTGAAAAGCACTTCAGCACTCCGTCTTTTTCATTCTGCCAATAATTTTCTTATGGTTTTTGCAAAATAATCCGTGTCATTACTTGAATTAAAATAAGATAAAGATATTCTAACAGCTCCGGTTTCTGCAGTAGAAAGGCTTTTGTGCGCCATGGGTGCGCAATGAAGTCCGCCCCTTGTATATATTCCGCTTTGGTTAAGTCTTTCTGTAACGGTAGAAGAATCCATACCGATAACATTGAATAATACAATCCCACCGTAGCTATCATAAAGAGTTATTTTTTCTTGCTCTATCAAGGTCGACTTGATTTCATCGGCAATCAACTCACAGTGATCTCTGATATTATTTAATCCTACCCCGTTTATGAATTCAATGCCCGCTCCCAAAGTGACTATTGCGGGAGTAGATAGTGTTCCAGCCTCAAATTTTTCCGGCAGCAGTCTCGGCATAGCTATATTTTTTGAATCTTGGCCGCTTCCGCCTTCAATAAAACTTTTTAGCCCTTCCGATGACTTAAAAATGGCAAATCCGCTTCCTTGAATACCAAAAAGCGATTTATGACCGGGAGCGCATAATACGTCACAGGGTGTTTTCTTCAGATCGATTTTATCATGCCCTGCCGCTTGAGAAGCATCGACGATTAAATAAAGTCCATGCTTTTTGGCTACTGCTGATAAATCAGAAAGCGATATCCTCTTTCCGTTAACGTTTGAGCATATAGTAGATATTATACATTGCGTATCATCACGAATGTGTTCTTCTATCGAGGAGGCGATATCTCCACTACTGTCAAACACCGAATACTCAATTCCTAAATTTTCTACCAAGCTGTTTATGGGACGTAAAACCGAATTATGCTCTATATCAGATATTATAACGTGGCACTTGTGTGTTATTTTGCTTTTAATTGCTAAATTTAATGCGTACGTCGCGTTGTAGGTGAAAACAACGTTTTCGGGATAATCAAAATTAAAAAAGCGAGCGATACTTTCACGTACCTCGTAAACTTTCTCGCCAGCCTTAAGAGAAAGCTCGTGTCCGCTTCGCCCCGGATTGCCGCAATATTTCTTTACGCAATCGTTAAGCGCGGTATAAACGTATTTAGGCTTTGGAAAACTCGTAGCAGCATTATCAAAGTACACCATATCCGTTGTATCCTACCGAATAATCAACACCGGCATCGCGAAGTATTTGAACCGCCTTGAAAAAATCCTCTTGCTTCACAGATATTGCGTGTGAGCATCCCTCTGTACGCGAGATTTTTTTCTGATTTGAACTGACACCGCTTTTAAGCAGTAGCTTTTTCGCTTTGGCGGCATAGGTGAATGAGGTGAAAAATAAGATTACATCGCCCAAGCTAAAATCTCCCCTTTGCCAAGATGAACGTAAATCCGAAGAATACAACTCCGAATTTACTATCATTCTATGTTAAAAGAGAAAAAAGTTGATAAAATATCAAAAAAATGCTAGACTTTTATCCTCTTCTGTGTTATACTAAATATTATTAATATTTACGAGGTACTCATGCTCAAGATAGAAATACTGCCTCACTCGCATCCGTTTGCATCAAATACGTATCTATTGACCTCGGCGGACGAGTGTGCCGTAATAGATCCGTCTTCTCCTTGTAACACGCGTGCTTTAGAAAATCCTCTTAAATACATTTTATTGACTCACTCGCACTTTGATCATATGCTTGATATTGATGAGTGGGTAGAGAAGACCGGTGCGACCGTACTTGTATCAGAGCAGGATTTTTCAGCTCTATCAGATCCTGAAAAGAACTGCTATTTGCTTCTCACAGGACAAAACAAAGGATTTTTCGGAAAAGCAGAGAAGTTGTACGACGGACAAACACTTCCGCTTGGAGACGAGGAAATTAAAGTAATTTCAACTCCCGGACACACCCCCGGCTCTGTTTGCTTTATGATTTCGGATTCAATTTTCGTCGGTGATACGATATTTTCCGGTGGCGGATACGGAAAATGCTGCTTCCCGGGCGGAAGCTTTTCCGAAATACGAAAATCCATTGATAATTTATTGACGCTGAATGAAAATATAACCGTTTATCCCGGCCATGATGGCAAAACCACAATCAAAGAATATAAAAAAGATTTTTATAGACAAGGATGATATCTTAAATGGAAGAGCTTAAGAACAATTTTATACACGACATTATCGACGAGGATCTTAAAGAAAATCCCGAGATGAAAATTCATACCAGATTCCCTCCCGAGCCTAACGGATATCTTCATATCGGCTCGGCGAAGGCAATATGGATAAATGCCATGACTGCAAAAAAATACGGCGGTCTTTTCAACTTGAGATACGATGATACCAATCCTTCGAAGGAAGATACGGAATACGTTGACAGTATATACGAGGATCTTAAGTGGCTTGGTTGCGAGCCCACAGGCGGAATTTTCTATGGCTCTGATTATTTTGAAAAATGTTATGAATATGCTATTAAGCTTATAAAAGAAGGAAAGGCTTACGTTTGCGATCTCAACGCTGACGAAATGAGAGAGTACCGCGGAACATTAACCGTTCCGGGTAAAAACAGCCCCTATCGCGACAGGACGGTTGAAGAAAACCTCGATCTTTTTGAGAGAATGAAAAACGGAGAATTTCCCGACGGTGCGAAAACTCTTCGCGCAAAAATTGACATGTCATCCTCCAACATAAATATGCGCGACCCGGCGATATACCGTATAGTTCACGTCAACCATCACAGACAGGGAAATAAGTGGTGCATATATCCCTTATATGACTACGCTCATCCCATCCAGGACGCACTTGAGGGAATAACACACTCTCTTTGTTCCATCGAATTTGAAAATCACAGACCCCTTTACGAGTGGGTTATTGATAATATCGGATTTGAACAGAAGCCTAAGCAACGAGAATTTGCACGTCTTAACGTGACTCACACAGTTATGTCAAAGCGCTATCTTCGTAAACTTGTTGAAGAAAAGCTTGTAGACGGTTGGGATGACCCCAGAATGCCCACTCTCTGCGGACTTCGCAGAAGAGGCTATACACCTGCATCAATATTTGATTTTGTATCAAGAGCAGGAGTCGCAAAGGCTTACAGCGTTGTAGATTACGAGCTTCTTGAGCATTGCATAAGAGAAGAGTTAAACTTGGCCGCAAAAAGAAGAATAGCAATTCTGAAGCCCATCAAGGTTGTAATCACGAATTATCCCGAGGATAAGGTAGAATATTTTGAGCTGCCAAACAATCCTTCCGATCCCGATGCCGGAACCAGAAGCGTTCCGTTCACACGTGAGCTTTATATAGACGCTGACGACTTTGCCGAGGTTCCGCCTCCCAAGTTCTTCAGAATGAAGCCCGACGGAGAGGTTCGCCTTATGGGTGCCTATATAGTTAAGTGTAACGAGATTATTAAGAACGATGACGGCAGCATTAAGGAAATTAGATGCACCGCCGATCTTGAAACCGGTAACGGAATGCCAACCGACGGCAGAAAGGTGAAGGGAACTATTCACTGGCTTTCTTCCTCTTATGCCAAGGATACAGCCGTTATGCTCTACGATTTCCTTTTTGATATCGAAAATACAGCAGATATCCCCGAGGATAAGACGTACGATGATTATCTTAACAAAAATTCGGTTACAAAAATTGAGTGTGCAAAAATAGAACCCGCTCTTGAAAATGCAGCGCCCGGCGAAAGATTTCAGTTTGTCAGAGTCGGATATTTCGTTAAGGATACGAAAAATGAAGCCACCTTTAACCGCATAGTCGGTCTTAAGGACAGCTTCCCCAAGGCTCAAAAATGAACAAAAAATCCTCGCTGATTGCAAAGCTCGCTTACAGGATCACCGTGCCAAAATGCGTATCCTGTAGGCGAATTTTGCTTAATAATGAACGCGCGCTGTGCGCGAAATGTTATGGTGAGTATCTAAACGTAAAATCTCGAAGCTGCTCTATTTGTAACAAGCCGCTTTCAAGATGCTTTTGCACCAATGATTTTTTATCAACTCATTTTGTAAAAGGGCTGGCAAAGGTATTTCGTTATAGAGTAAAAGATGAGAACAAATCGGCAAACTCTTTAATTTTCCGTATGAAAAAACGGAGCAGAAAAGATGTTACAGACTTTTGCGCAAGTGAGCTTGTCGATGCTATAACAAGCTGCAAACCTGATTTAACAAATGCCATTGTAACCAATGTACCTAACAGAAAATCCGTAATAAGAGAGCGCGGTATGGATCATGCCCAAGTCTTAGCCAGGGCTGTTGCCGAAAAGTTAGGACTCGAATATAAGCATCTTCTGGTATCCCTCTCAAAGCGTCCGCAAAAATCGCTAACAACGGAAGAAAGAATGAAAAATGCCGACTTCGATATTGTGTGCGACGAGTCGCTAGAAGGAAAAACCGTACTCATTATAGATGACGTAGTGACCAGCGGTGCTTCCATGGGAAAATCCGCAACTATGATACGCGCCCTGCGCCCAAAGAAAATCTACGGCGCCGCTCTTGCAGTTGCATATTTTGACGACTACAAAAAAATCAATAAAAAAGGATAAAGCTTTTAGCTCTATCCTTTTTTATTTAAGACCTTCTACATGATTTTTTATACTGCGTAGGCGTCATGCCTGTGTGCTTTTTGAATACGGAAGAAAAATAGTGAGAGTTCGTAAACATAAGCATCTCGGAAATTTCAAAGAAATTATATTTAGACTCTCTGATAAGTCTTTTTGCTTCATTTATCTTCATTTTTGCAAAATAATCAATAATAGAGTATCCGCACGCCTTAACGAAAGCACGAGAAATGTAAGTCTTGCCGAAATTCATCTCCCGACTTAGCTCCTCCATAGTAAATCTACCGTATAGCCTCTCTTCCATAAATTCTATTATCTTAAGTACAAATTCATCTTCAATAATATCTTTAGGGAAGAACATCTTTCTATTGGTTATGTAGTACTGATTTTCTCTTACGATCTCAACCAGCATAAGCTCCAGCCTCAGAACTATCGTTTGCTGTCCTGCCCACAGTCCGTCCTCCGGCTTTAGCTTGAGTCTGCGCATTTTCGGGTTATTAAATGGAAGATCAAAAGTGTTTGATGCCTCGTGAATTATGGCAGCGATATGCTGCTTTGTAGTCATAGAAGCCGAAATCTTGCGCTTTTCGAAATAGCGCATCGCTGAGGAATTTGAGGAAAACGTAACAATAAAGATATTCGGTGTAGCGCCCTTTTCAATCTTAAGCATATGCTTCTCATACGGCTTATGAAAATACATTTCACCTTGCTTTAAGGAAATAGCTTCCCCATCGCTCATTACAGAGCATGCACCTCTATCAATATAAACAATTTCCCAAGGCTCGTGCGCTTCCTCGCAATCAACAAAGGTATCGTCAAATTCAAAATAATGTATGGAGGCAATAGACGAAACCTCTATGGATCTTTGCACATCATAGCCCTTGATCACTCTTTCTCTGCAAGCCATTTTTTACCCCTAACATTTTTTGTATATTATTATACACTAAAGGTATAAAAAAGTCAATCCTAAAACCGCCTTTTAGTATAAAAGGTGAGTTTTAGGATTATCCAATCATTTACCGTCACTGTCTAGATATAATATATCTTCCTCATCTCTCATTGAATATTTGAACAATTTTGTCTCATTTAACAAATCGCGCTGAACACTGACAGCTTGTATCCTATGGCACTTATAGGTCGTAAAATAATAGGTAAAGGTGCTGGCGTTTGCGCAAGATGAATATACGGTTAACACGTTTTTTCCATTCTCCGATTTTACACAACCGTAAGGAACAGAAACGCTTTGTAATATATGAAAAAAGCGACTGATATCGCTTTCGGCTTCTTGAGTGTTGGTTTTTACATATAAAGCTTTAACAAACCTGGACGAAGAGGAAAAATCCCCCGGTAAGCCTATAGCCCCCATCCCTCTCGAATAAGGTTCGATTTTAACATCAGGACACAAATTGTTTTTTTGAAAATTCGAACTGAGATGCATGAAATTTGTTATATTTGTCGCATGAAATAAAAAAGGCGGATTGTTTGTTAGTATGCCAAATGGATTTTCATACACTTTCATGCCGGAAGATACAGATTCAAGCGTTACAGAGCGTTCTTTGTCTGCTATTAACCAATGCAGAGGTGTGCTTGGTAATTCGCTCGAAAAGCTGTCAGCCGTTAGATTGGTTTTCAAAAGCAATTGAATC
>JAZOAA010000001.1:0-6859 GCA_045595265.1 Eubacteriales bacterium | reverse complement strand
GGCTACTAAATACCCCGAGGCTGCTTATTTTGCTATGGAGAGAGTCAGCGATTGTGTAGTGCTCGGAGCAGAAAAGGCAAAGGGAATTTTCGGTGAGAGCGGTGGAAATCTTCGCTTTATAATAGATACCGCGGATAATTTGCTGAAAATTTTTGAAAAGGGTAGCGTTGACAGAATATTCCTTAATTTTTCTGACCCCTGGTCTAAAAAAGGATATGCCAAGCGCCGCTTGACTCACAGAAGATACCTTGCCGTATATTTCAATCTTCTTAAAGACGGCGGCAAGATAACCTTTAAGACGGATAACGACGGGTTGTTTGATTTTTCTCTTGATGAGTTTTCGGCTATGGGCATCAGGCTTGATAAGATGACAAGAGATCTGCACGCTTCCGAGTGGAACGAGGGTAATATTATGACCGAGTATGAAACGGCGTTTTCTTCTCAGGGTGTGCTTATTAATATGCTCGAGGTAACAAAGCCGCGCGACTTCAATCCGGAAATATCACCCGAGTTTTACGACAGAGAGTTTTATAAAAAGGAAGAAATTTAATGCCAGAGAAGCATTTGGAGGACAATCAAATACATATCGGACACAGGAAGCGTATGAGAGCAAAGTTTGCCTCCTACGGTGCTCAGATATTTGATACTTACGAAATTCTTGAGATGCTGCTTTACAGTGTCATACCGTATAAGGATACTAATCCTGTCGCGAAAAGACTTCTTTACGCCTTCGGCTCGCTTGAGGGCGTTTTTTCTGCATCAAAAGATGAGCTTATAGTAGTTCAGGGAATAGGCGACAGAGCAGCGGAGCTTATCGAAACGGTTGCCCAGACGCCCGATAGAATGCTTCTGGATTTTGAAAGCGGAGAGAAGGCTTTCGATGAGATGAGTGACATAAAGCAGATTTTAATCGACCATTTTAACGGTGTACCCGAATATCAGGTTTGCGTATTATATCTTGACAACTCGTTTCGTCCCATACAGCTTCTGGATTTATTTTCCGATGATTTTGGCTCGTCCGCCGTTCAGGAAAAGAAATTTATCGACAGTGCCATAAAGTGCCGCGCATCAGCGGCTGTAATAGCTCACAATCACCCGTACGGACCGTCTATGCCCAGTCCTGCTGACAGAGAGACGAACAGAATGATCGAGCACGCTCTTATGGGCATAGGTGTTACTCTTATAGAGCATTTTGTGATATATGACGGCAGCGCCAAAGGTATTATGGAGCGATATATGCACAGAGTGTATCAAAATCTAGACCTTGTCAAAAGACCCGATTCCTTACATTCCACCGAAAAGCTGTTCGGAGAGTATACCGCCGTATCTACCATTGATTTTCTTGCCAGGCTTTTATCGTTTATAATTAAGGATGGTGCTGACGTGTCGCAAAGATTGCTTTCGCGATTTGGCGGACTCGAATATGTTTTTCTTGCGAGTATTGACGAGCTTGCCGATGAGGCGGGTGAGGGATGCGCCGTCTATCTTAAAACGGTAGCAGCTTTGACCACGAGGCGTGTAACAGACGAATACAAGCCTGCGCGCGTGTATTCGACGGAACAGATTTTAGACTATCTCAGAGCTATGTATCTTGCGGAGCCTAACGAGGTTGTGTACTTGCTTTCGTTCGATGAAAACGGCGGTTTTATAGCTTGTGATAAGGTTGCGGAGGGGACGGTCAACTGCTCCGACGTTATACCTCGGAAGCTGCTTGAAGCCGCGGCGAAGCGCAAGGCAAAAAGCGTAATAATAGCCCATAATCACCCAAGAGGAAGAGTAAATCCGTCGGAGGAGGATATAAAACTGACCTGCACTATGTCAAACTTCTTTTCCACCATAAGAATAAGACTTCTTGACCATTTTATCATATCGGGAAGAAGGGTGAGAAGGGTTGATATAAATACGTTTAGATGATAACAAAACGCGAAAAAGGCGAAACTGACAATAAAAGTTTACAAAAAGCGAGAATTTTAGACCTTTTCATGCATGAAAATGCGATTTATGAATCGCAAAAAAAATATAGAAACCATGAAATTTTGCCTTTCGCATTTGTGGTGATTTCTTCATTATCATTATATCCTTTTTCAAAGCGCTTACGGCAGAGGGAATCCTCAAATACCGTAAGCGCTTTGTTTTCTGCCCTGCATTAAGTATCAGAATGTTTTTTGCGAAAATGAGAAAAAACGAAAAAATAAAAAGTTTTTTCAAAAAAACACTTGACAAACCGAAATGTTCTTGATATAATAATATACTGCATTATAATCGCCTTTTCTTTTGGGGATTTTCTGCCCTTTTTACAGGTAAGATTTGTAAAAAATGCACAATTTGCCCAATTTGAATTTGCACAAATTGCCTTTTTCGGCTTTTTTTGCAAGTGCGACTGCGACTCAGTAAAATTTCAGGAATGGAGTGATTCTATTTATGATGCTTAAACCCCGGAAGCTTGGCAACAATGTGAGAATGAGCTTTTCCAAAATTGAGGCGGCGTGTGATATGCCGAATCTCATTGAGGTTCAGAAGGATTCTTACGAGTGGTTCTTGAAAGAGGGACTTAACGAGGTTCTGCGTGACGTTTCTCCCATCGTGGACTACACCGGAAATTTATCCATCGAGTTCACCGACTACACTATTGATCCCACCCCCAGATATCCCGTTGAGGAGTGTAAGGACAGGTCGGTTACTTACGATGCTCACATGAAGGTGGGCGTTCGCCTTGTGAACAAGGCAACCGGCGAGCTTAAAACCGCCCAGATATTCCTCGGTGATTTTCCGATAATGACCGATAACGGCACGTTCGTTATTAACGGTGCGGAGCGTGTTATCGTTTCCCAGCTCGTTCGTTCGCCGGGCATGTACTACGGTGATGAGGTTGACAAGCAGGGCAAGCATAATTTTACCGCTACCGTTATACCTTACAGAGGCGCATGGCTCGAGTATGAGACCGACGCGGCAGGTATTTTTTATGTTAAAATAGATAAGAACCGCAAAATTCCGATCAGTACGCTTATACGCGCTCTTTGTCCTAACGGTCAGGATACCGACGAGGCAATAAGCGATATGTTTGGCTCGGAGGAGATGCTGATTGCCACTATGTCCAAGGATGAGTGTGCAGCTCTGGCAGAGGAAAATGGAACGTCTCTTCGCGAGGAGGCTCTTAAGGAGATCTATAAGAAGCTTCGTCCCGGCGAGCCCCCCCACGTTGAATCTGCGGAGATACTTATCAACAATATGTTCTTCGATCCCAAGAGATACGACTTGGCTGCGGTTGGTAGATATAAGTACAACAAGAAGGTTGCTCTCGCATCGAGAATAGAGGGCTTCACGCTTGCAGAGGACGTTATCAATCCCGTTACGGGTGAAATCGTTGCAGAATCCGGTGCATCGGTTACCCGCGAGCTTGCCGCTGCGATCGAGGACAGCCTTGTTAACAGCGTTTGCGTAAGGACTGAAACCGAAAGAGTTGTTAAAGTATTCGGTAACAACACCGTTCGTCCCGAGCTTGTTCTTGGATATGATCTTTCCGACGCAGGTGTTAAGGAGGGTGAGAAGGTTCGCTTCTCCGTGCTTAACGAGATCATTGCCGAGGCTGATGCCGAGGGCGTTGCGGGTGAAGAGCGCAAGAAGCTTATCAAGCGTCTTTGCGCAGAGAGAAACGCGCTCCTTTGCCCCAAGCACATCACCAAGGAAGATATATTCGCTTCTATTAACTATCTCTTCTGCCTTACCCACGGTATTGGCAGCACTGATGATATCGACCATCTCGGAAACAGAAGACTCCGTTGCGTAGGCGAGCTTCTTCAGAACCAGATGAGAATCGGCATGTCCAGAATGGACAAGAACATCAAGGAGAGAATGGCTGTTCACGACGCTGACGACCTTCGTCCCGAGGCGCTTATTAACACCCGTCCCGTAGCAACCGCTATTCGCGAGTTCTTCGGTTCTTCTCCCCTTTCACAGTTCATGGATCAGAACAACC
Organism: Eubacteriales bacterium; assembly: GCA_045595265.1. Lineage (GTDB taxonomy): Bacteria > Bacillota > Clostridia > Oscillospirales > CAG-272 > UBA1740. Next base: position 2,883 of record JAZOAA010000001.1, on the reverse strand, counting down.
CCCTTGCCGAGCTTACGCATAAGCGCCGTCTTTCGGCTCTCGGTCCCGGCGGTCTTTCCCGTGACAGAGCTTCGTTCGAGGTTCGTGACGTTCACTATACTCACTACGGCCGTATCTGTCCCGTAGAAACGCCCGAAGGTCCTAACATCGGTCTTATATCTTATCTCGCATCTTATGCGAAGATCAGTGATTACGGATTCCTTAAGGCTCCGTACAGAATTGTTGATAAGACCACCGGCCGCGTTACCGACGAGGTTGTATATCTCACTGCGGACGAAGAGGACAACCACGTAGTAGCTCAGGCGAACGAGTCCGTTGATGAAAACGGCTATTTCGTAAACAAGAAGGTTATCGCAAGACTTAACACCGAGTTCATTGAGGTTGAGCCTACCGAGGTTGACCTTATGGACGCTTGTCCCCAGATGGCGGTGTCGGTTGCGGCGGGCTGCATACCCTTCCTTGAGAACGATGACAACACTCGTGCGCTCATGGGTTCAAACATGCAGAAGCAGGCGGTTCCTCTTATGATAACCGATTCGCCCATAGTTGCTACCGGTATGGAGTATAAGGCGGCGGTTGACTCGGGTGCTGTCGTTGTTGCGAAGGAGGCGGGCATTGTTGAGCGTGTATCCGGCTCCGAGATAGTTATTCTTGCCGATTCCGGACGTAAGGATACCTATTATCTCATTAAATTTAAGAGATCTAACCAGGGCACTTGTGTAAACCAGAAGCCTATCGTTTCTGTCGGTGACAGAGTAGAGGCGGGTCAGGTTATAGCTGACGGTCCTGCAACTCAGGGCGGTGAGATTTCCCTAGGTAAGAATGCTCTTATCGGATTTATGACTTGGGAGGGTTACAACTACGAGGACGCAGTTCTTCTTAACGAGAAGCTTGTCCGCGAGGATATGTATACCTCTATCCATATTGAAAAGTTCACTAAAGAAGCGCGCGATACTAAACTTGGCGCGCAGGAAATAACCAGAGAAGTTCCCAACGTTGGTGACGACGCTCTTAAAAATCTTGATGCCGACGGTATTATCCGTATCGGTACCGAGGTTCGCCCCGGCGATATTCTCGTCGGTATGGTTACACCCAAGGGCGAGACAGAGCTTACTCCTGAAGAAAGACTTCTCAGAGCTATCTTCGGCGAGAAGGCAAGAGAGGTTAAGGACTCTTCGCTTAAGATGCGCCACGGTGAGTACGGCGTAGTAGTTGACGTCAAGATTTATGACAGAACCAACTCCGACGAGCTTGCTCCCGGTGTAAATAAGGTAGTTCACCTTTACGTTGGTCAGAAGAGAAAGATCTCCGTAGGAGATAAGATGGCGGGTCGTCACGGAAACAAGGGTGTCGTTTCACGTATTCTTCCTCCCGAGGATATGCCCTTCCTTGCAGACGGTACTCCTCTTGATATCGTTCTTAACCCCCTCGGCGTTCCTTCACGTATGAACATCGGTCAGGTGCTTGAGGTTCACCTCGGCATTGCGTGCCGTAAGCTCGGCATAAAGATAATGACACCTGTATTCGACGGTGCTAAGGAGACGGACATTCTTGAGATGCTTCGTCAGGCTAAGTACACCAGAGATATCCGTCCTGATGAATCCGTGCGCGGTAAGGCCGTATTTATGGAAGTGGTTCGCGAGGACGGCAAGATGGATCTTCAGCGCGTAGATCAGTCGATAGTCGATGATGACGAAAAGCTTCGTAACCTTATGAAGACCCAGAGTCTTAAGGTTATTGACGGTAAGGTTACTCTTTACGACGGACGTACAGGCGATCCCTTCGACAACCCTGTTACCGTTGGTATAATGTATTATCTCAAGCTTCACCACCTTGTAGACGATAAGATTCACGCACGTTCAATCGGTTCTTACTCTCTCGTAACTCAGCAGCCTCTTGGCGGTAAGGCTCAGTTCGGTGGTCAGAGATTCGGAGAGATGGAGGTTTGGGCGCTTGAGGCATACGGCGCGGCGTACACCCTTCAGGAAATACTCACGGTTAAGTCTGACGATATTACAGGTCGTACCAAGACTTACGAGGCTATCGTTAAGGGTCATAATATTCCTACACCCGGTATCCCCGAGTCCTTTAAGGTTATGGTTAAAGAGCTTCAGGCTCTTTGCCTTGACATCAGAGTTCTTGATGAGGACGGCGAGACGGTTGATCTCTCCGGTATTATTGAGGACGACGCTCCCACGTTTGCAAATATTGATGAGGTTGAGCGCGCGGTAGATGCTGAAAAGAATGATTCTGCCGATGACGACGAGCCCTATGAAGACGAAGGCGATTTCGCTGATGATTTTGCCGACGAGGGCGACGAAGAGGACTACGCCTTTGACGAGGGCGATGATTTTGAAGGTGACGAGGAATAATTTTTGAAGAAGGCTTGTCCTGCGTCACGGACAACGGAGCTCCGACAGCCCGTGAGCTCCGATAACCCGATTCTTATAAGAAAGGTAACATCAAAGTATGGATAATAATACGTTTGATTCGATAAAGATAGGTCTTGCATCTCCCGACCTTATACGTTCGTGGTCACACGGTGAGGTAACCAAGGCGGAGACAATCAACTACCGTACTCTTAAGGCGGAGCGCGACGGTCTTTTCTGCGAGCGCATCTTTGGCCCGACGAAAGACTGGGAATGTCTTTGCGGTAAGTATAAGAGAGTTCGCTTTAAGGGCAAGGTATGCGAGAAGTGCGGAGTCGAGGTAACCACCAAGAAGGTACGCCGTGAGAGAATGGGTAACATTGAGCTTGCAGCTCCTGTTTCTCACATCTGGTATTTCAAGGCTCTTCCCTCAAGAATGGGTGCTATACTCGATATGTCCACAAGACTTCTTGAGCGAGTTCTTTACTTTGCAAGATATATAGTTATAGATCCC